>NZ_JBNXVS010000120.1:0-1525 GCF_050565655.1 Nodosilinea sp. AN01ver1
TCATAACCGCGATCCTGAACCCGCTATGGCGTCTCGGAAACAGCATGAGCAGCGCACCTATCGAATCGAGTTCAAAATACACACGTACTGCTATGGCGCTGATTAGTTTTGTCAGTCAACCAGGTAGTGGCAGAGGTTCTCGCAGACTGTGCAAGGCGTTGCTGTATTTGCAGAAGATTTCGTCCCCTGCATCTGCAGGTCCACCACATCGTGGAGAAAAAGGACGGGGGTACCGACGACAAAGAGAATCTAATTGCTATCTGCGTGAGTTGCCATAGCGACGTGCACTCAGAAACAAAGTTAACAAGAAGATTCTCCAGAAAAGAGCTGCAGCTACACCGTGAAAATGTGTGTAGGCTTGTAAAGGAAGGGAAGCTCCTTGCCGACACTGCGCCATCTGATGTAGATAAATTATCGGCGAGTGTAATGGAGAGGTTTCAGCCACAAGAGTTTTCGGGATTCACTGCAGACATAGGATTGTCTTGGAAGGCGATGGACTTATTAATGAATAGCGTCCTGAACGACTCGGTAATAAAAATAATACAAGCGGAAGAGATGGAGAATGGGGTCTTCCGACCATATCAGCTTCATTCGGGCGGTCGATGTTATTTGCCCGATGACAGCATGAATTTTCGGGCTAAATATCCTGATTTTCTGATCGAGCTTCTAACAAAGAATCTTGTCAGTGGGTCGGAGAGCGAGGTATATGTCACGGAAGCCGGATATCGGTTCGTAGATGATATTCAGTCTGCAAATCCGTCTTTTGTTGTAGTCAAGGTGCAATGTCATTCGTGCGCTCTGCATTTCGAGATCAGCACATGGTATCCGGAACGTCACGACGCTTCTACCCTCTGCTGTCCAGAATGCAGGCAGGCGGATGGGCTATTTTCGGTGTGGAAAAAGAAAAGATTTGGATTCATTTTTGAGCATATACCCGGGAGAGATGGCCTAATTGATCCCGGCTCAAACGCTCTTCGAAAACCAAAGCCATAAGACTATGTATAACGGCGCGATGAACTTGATGCTGGCGGCTGACGCACAACCATGAGTTACCTAGAAGATCAAGGCAGTTCGCTCTCGTTAACAAGTTGCAAAACACTGTTGTACAAAGGTTCTGCAATCCAAAAACCAGCCTCATTTATCAACGCATCTAATAAAGGTTTTATCTTGGTGATCAAGCCCTGACTTTTTGCTTCAGCTAAAAGTCCCAAAATACCTGTGTAGCGGAGATTCAGCCTACTTGCTGCTAGCCGACCTCGGCGTTCGTCAATCAAAACTTGATCAGCTTGCATCTCGACTGCTAGGGCAATCGCCTCAGCTTCTCCAATATCAAGTTCGTTGTTCAGGGCTTCGACGAGAGTGCGATCGCTGACAGTACAAGTTTGAATCCAGTCAAAGGCAGGGCTATTTCATTCTAAAAACGGTCTTGAGTGTATCTAGGCCGAATTTACAGAATCGTTCAGCCTGAGCCATATTGGAGAAGGCGTTGGAGCGGTAGAGATTGAGCGCGAAGTTACGAGCGACA
>NZ_JBNXVS010000121.1:0-1485 GCF_050565655.1 Nodosilinea sp. AN01ver1
CTACTAAGTACACACAAATGAGTCCTGAGCTATTGACCATCCCTCAAATATGGCCTCAAATTTCTTGAGTCCTTGGCTCAAAGTGCGAATACCGGGTGGCGATTGCGAACGATAGCCCGACCATCCGCCCAACCGTGCGATGAGCCAAGTAGCCCAAGGGAGTGAACCTGAGGAGAAGGGATTCTGCTGTTTCTGGGTTCGCCCCTGCAACGTCGGCAACAGGTGCTTCAGGCACTGCTGTTGTTGAGCACTAAAGGTCACCGAAGCAGAGAGGGTTTCATCGGCTCTGCCTGTTTTGAGTTGGAGAATCCTCAGGGCCACCATCAGGGCCAAGATGGTGAGGCGTTCAATGGCGTTGACCGACTCCAAACGGGTGGATTCTAGGTCAAGGCCGACCCGCTTCAGCAGCGCGAAGAGCTGTTCAATCTGCCAGCGCCAGCAATACCATTGAATCACTCGTAAGGCTTGCTCTACGGTATTGACTGGATGGGTGGTCAATAAACGCCAATGAATCGGCTCTACCCCAGGGGGTGGCATCACCTCTTTGGCCTCAACGGCATAGAGTGAGACAGATTCAGGATAGTCGTGGGCATCAACCTTCTGGGGACGACGCAGGGTGACTGAGGTAAAGCGAACTGCTAACCAGGCTTCACGTGTCTCTTGTTGACGGCGGGGATCAGCCATCACCGCAACGGCATAGGTCCCCTGAACCGGTTGCTGACTAAGCGTCTCATAGAGCATCGTGGCCCTATCGTGCAGTCGTCGGTCACGGCAAGCGCGCACTAACAGGTGCGTGTGGGCATCAGGAACCCGAACTAACTCTTCATAGATATCGCTTTCACGGTCACCGACGTGGGTCACACACACCGCATCCCCAGCCATCAAGCTGGAACGACTGCGTTCGGCAGACAGCAGCCACTTATAGGACTCCTTCTCTTCAATCGGTAACTGAGAATAGTGACGCTGGTGCTTGTCGGGGCGGGTTGGGTCACGATGCCACAGTTGAATCGTACTCAAGCCCAGGGGAAACCCACTCTCAGCATCGGCGACTAAAGTCGGATGGAGGAAAAACCCAACATCGCGATTGTTGCCGACAACCCCAATGTCTTCAGCCTGTAGATGCCGGGCCTGTGCCTGCAAATTGATTTCGCTGCTGTCGCTGATGGCGAGTACATGACGCCCCGCCACCTGTTGCTGGCAGTGGTCTGCTGCACTCTTAACCAATTCCGAAACGCTCACGCTTGGATTCTCCAGAAAGCGATAGTACCCCACCTGCTCGGCTCGGTTGCGGCTCATGGCGCGGATGCTCACCGTTTGCGCGTGGCTCATCGAGTCATAGAGTGCCGCCCCCTTTTTTCCAGGCGACGATCCCCAAAAGCACTGCCCTCCAACGTTTCAGCGTGAATCATAATAGGATTCTTCACGGCGATTGCCCCATGATTACTGCCGCATCCTACTACAACATGACTTATGTGTACTTAGTAG
>NZ_JBNXVS010000122.1:0-1473 GCF_050565655.1 Nodosilinea sp. AN01ver1
ACCCTACCCATCCACCCTCCCACCCATCCACCCTTATGCCCTCCCCCGCTCCCACCCGCACTCAAACGGGCCGAGTCCACTCCATCGAGACCTGCGGCACCGTCGATGGCCCCGGCATTCGCTTTGTGGTCTTTACCCAGGGCTGCCCGCTGCGCTGCCTCTACTGCCACAACCCCGACTGCCAGGAGATCCACGGCGGCACGGTGATGACCGTAGACGAGATCATGGCGCAAATTGATCACACCAAAAACTACCTGCGCAGTGGCGGCGTCACCGTCAGCGGTGGCGAACCGCTCATGCAGCCCGAATTTGTCGCCGAAATCTTTCGTCGCTGCCATGAAATGGGGTTGCACACGGCCTTAGATACCTCCGGCTATGTCCACATTGAAGCGGCAGGGCCGGTATTAGAAAATACCGATTTGGTTTTATTAGATATCAAATCTTACAATCCCGATCTATTTCACAAAGTCACCAGCGTTTCTATCGAACCTACGCTAAATTTTGCCCGTTATTTAGCCAAAATCAAAAAGCCCACCTGGATACGATTTGTGCTAGTTACCGGCCTCACAGATCCCGAAGAAAATGTGACAGGATTAGCTAAGTTCGTGGGCACTCTAGATAATGTTGAAAGAGTAGAAGTTCTGCCCTTTCATAAAATGGGAGAATACAAATGGCAGCAATTGGGTTTACCCTATACCCTGGGCGACACTCAGCCCCCTACACCAGAACTGGTTGAGCACGTTCTTCAAATCTTTCACAACCACGGATTAACTGCTGTTTAGGCTCCACGCTCTCCTCAGGAGGCTTCTATGGACGTTCACGTTACTTATCAAGACGGTGTAAAATTCCAGGCCAGCTGTCGAGGCCACCAAATTCTCAGCGATCAGCCCCTGGATAACGATGGACAGGATCAAGGCATGACGCCGCCGGAGTGGTTTTTGTCGTCCCTGGGGGCCTGCGTTGGGTTCTACGCAGTCAAGTACTTAGAAACCCGCCAGCTCGATGCCAAAGGCTTAGCCATCACCGTCACCGCCGATAAGACCGAAAGCCCTGTTAGCATCGACAACATTCGCATTCAGATCACCACTCCTACGGCTTTAGAACCTCGTCATCAGAAGGGGCTAGAGCGGGCGGTGGATGCCTGCATTATTCACAACACCCTCACCCACCCACCGACGATGACGACGGAGATTCTGTCGGTTGCGATCGCCAGCTAAGGCTCACCGTAGGGTGGGCACTGCCCACCAGCCAACCATTCTAGAAACATGAGTTTTTCTTCCTCACAATACTGCCTTACACGATCCCCCCTGCCCCCCTCAATAAGGGGGTAGACAAGAACTCTTCTAGTAATTAGTCACCGCAACAAAGCTGACCTACTGGGAATGGGGCAAAAGTTTGTAGCATAAGGGGCATGACGATACAGCCACGTCCAGAGCCAAACCTGCCGGAGATCGACCCTGAAGAGCAAGGGGC
>NZ_JBNXVS010000123.1:0-1378 GCF_050565655.1 Nodosilinea sp. AN01ver1
ATGCTATCGTTAAACCAATTTAATCCTTGACAGGAACCTTGGCTTTGTTTCTAGACTATGTAGTTGTCGAGGTTCGCTGCTAACCCTCGGTGAGCGACGCATTTGAGCCGCTTTTCTCAGGCGCTTTGCTAATGTAAGCCATATTTTTGGCGTTGTCAACCAGTTTGGCAAGATAAATTTTTTCTTGGTTGTGGCAGTGCTGCCCGTAATAGGTTTGAGCCAGTGAGACTGGGTGTAGCAGCTGGTAAACGCTGTCACAACCCGTTGTAAGGGCCTGTTTTAGCCTTCACTTAGATATCGGTCACTGCCGCACCGCGTCGCAAGCTTAGGTGTTGCCGTGACTGGAAGTGGATAAGGGTGCACCAGGCTTGCTTGATGGTGGCTGCCTTCATGATGAATGACTGATCCCTAATCCAACACATATCCTTGGGATGGAGGTGGATGCGGTGATGAGTGGACTGTTGGCGAGCAGATAGGTAGTCACGTTGGCAGGCTCACTGGAGTTAATACCTGCAGGCGGTAGAGCCGTAGGACAGGAAGCCTTACTCTTTACTCCTTCATGCATCGTTCTTTAAGTTCCTTGCCGGATGAGTACTTCTCTGCTTTTGACGCTGAAGTTAGACCAACCCACGTTTGAGCGGGCAAACACGCTGCGTCAGCAGTACTTTCCCCCGGAGCGCAATGTCGTTCCGGCCCACGTTATTCTGTTTCATCAGCTGCCGGGCGATTGCGAAGCAGCGATTTGCCACAGGCTGGAAACCCTATGCGATCGGACAGAGCACTTTTCTCTTTCCTTACCCTCGCTCCAGTCGCTAGGTAGCGGGGTCGCCATTAGCGTTCGGTCTGCTGGGTTGATGCAGTTACACAAAACCTTGGCAACCACCTGGGATGAATGGCTCATCCCTCAAGATCGCCAGGGCTACCGCCCGCATGTCACTATTCAAAACAAAGTGAAACCCGAAACAGCCCGCCAGTTGTACGAGGACTTGAACGCGCAATGGCAACCTATAACGGGGTGGGGCGAAGGCTTGTTGCTGTGGTACTACCACAAAGGACCGTGGGAGTTGGCTAGGGACTTTTGCTTCGCATAGCTCATAGTCTTGGGGGTTTAAAAGGCGTAGTGGATGCTGCAGTATGGCAACTACTGTTCCAGCAACTCCCATAGCCCATCGACCAGCGTTTCCTTTAGGCCGCGCTTGTAGCGCACATTCTTGCCGCCGGTTTGAGAAAATTTGGTTTCTTGTAAACCGGGGAGTTATGTTGATTTCTGGTGTATGGAGGGAAAAGAAGGAAGGGCGTATCCTGCTGGATGAAACAAGGTAACCAGCGAAGGAATACACCATGAATGACGACAATCTTATTGCATTGCCCCCGAGCG
>NZ_JBNXVS010000124.1:0-1368 GCF_050565655.1 Nodosilinea sp. AN01ver1
CGTAGGGACCGCCCAGCAGGTCAGCAACCTCTCGGAAGAACGCAGCAAAATCATTCGCCTCATGGGCTTTCCAGCCTGCCGCTACTATCTCCTTAATTAACCCCTGTCAACCCGCGGAATGTCGGTGTGACGGGTGCGTTTCCACCGATACCTTTTTTTTCAGTAATCGCCTCAAGTGGCCTCGACTGAGGGTGATGCCATGGACATCAGCCAGATACTGCCCTAGTTGACAGCTATTGACGGTGCGCTCCTCCGTCGATAGGTGTTGCTCCAACGCGGTCATCACCGCTGCTGTGCACTGGGGTGGACGTCCTGGGCGGGGACTATCCCATAGCCCATATAGCCCCTCCTGTTGCCACCGATGAATCGCCGTACGGGCTGTAGCAACTTGCCAGCCCAGGTAGTCGGCTATCTGGACGGGTGTCCATCCCCGATGGCTTAACCTCAGGGCTTCAGCCCGGTCTTTGGTGCGTTGAGGCACTCCAGACGCCTCTCGTAAGTTTTCTAGGGTGCGGTCTTCCTCTGCACTCAGTTACAACTCGCAAGGGAGGTGTTGACATAGCTGGAACAACCTGGATGGGCGGCTCTTCAGCTTACCTCCATCGCTATGTTTAAGGAGATCTCTGACAAAGAATCTACCAAGCCATTAAGGTAGGCATAGAGATCAATGCCAGAAACTGCTGCGACTGATGAGCCCTTCTCCGTCTCTTCCCATGCGTCCCAGTCCCTCTCAAGTTGAAGACCTTCGCCTGGCTGCTTCAACGTTAAAAGGAGCGACCCGCCGCGCCTTTCAAGCTGAGATGGCCCTGAAATACTGTGACAGTAATCCCCGTTTAGCTGAAAGTATCTTTGGCTGGGGTCGCCAAACGGTCGCGTTGGGCCTGGCTGAAAAGCGGAGTGGTTTGGTCTGTGTCGGAGCACAGTCAGGATTTGGGGGCACCCGCAAGTGGGAAGAGCGTTACCCTGAGGCCGCCGCCACCTTGGTGAGCATTGCCGAAGCCCATAGTCAGCAAGACCCGAGTTTTACGACCTCGATTGCCTACACTCGCTTAACGGCGCCCGAAGCGCTGAGACAACTGCAAGCCCACGGTGTTGCTGAGGAGCAGTTACCGGCTCTCAGCACGATGGCGGTCATTCTCAATCGCCTCGGCTATCGCTTACGTCCTGTGGTCAAAGCCAAACCCCAAAAAAACTGCCCGAGACCGACTTGATTTTTGAGAACCTACAGGCCAAAGACCAGCAGTGCAAAATCGCACGAACTTCGGCACCTGAATCGCGCCAACTTCGGCAGGTGAATCGCATGAACCTCGGCACCTGAATCGCATGAACTTCGGCAGGTCATGACTACCCCATCGGTGGATCTCGATA
>NZ_JBNXVS010000125.1:0-1321 GCF_050565655.1 Nodosilinea sp. AN01ver1
CTGGTTGACTGACAAAACTAATCAGCGCCATAGCAGTACGTGTGTATTTTGAACTCGATTCGATAGGTGCGCTGCTCATGCTGTTTCCGAGACGCCATAGCGGGTTCAGGATCGCGGTTATGAGTGAAGCGAACTTGGTGGATGAGCTGCCAACCGTTCTCTAAGGCCGCTTTCACCCAATCCCACCCAATGCGAAAGTAGCTATTGCCGCGAAACCAATGGGGGTCAACCCAGCGACGTTTACCAGCAGCAACCACCTCGCTCCCTTGGGCGGTGACATACAGGGTAGCGACCGCCAAGAGGAACCAGAGGCGAGAGAGGGCGCAGAGTGAGCGAATCTCAGATTTCTGGAGATTCCAGCCGTTCGATTGGTCATCGAGAAACGCCTCCTCGATATCAAACCGCAAGCCGTATTCCTCGAAGGTGTGCAGACTGGTGGGTTCATCACTGACGATGGCCCAAAACTCACCATTGACGCTGTTGCGACCAAAAGCTACATGCACCGGGCCATACCACTCGCCCTTATGGAGCTTAACCGTATGCCAACAGACTCCCTCCCCCCGCTGAAGGTGACTGTCTTTCAATTGGCACCACCCGCGACCGGCCCGCCAAATCCAAGTATTTCGCTTGATCCGAATCCGATAGTGCCAGCCGAGAACAGTCGTGATAGCGGTCATAGCATCGGTGTGAATAAAGCCCCGGTCGGCCAGCACAATAACCTTCACCCCCTGGGGCAATCGATTGGCGGCTTGATGGAGCATCTCTCGATACTCCTTAAAAGCAACCGAAGCACTGCGGTGCTTGAACACCCGCCAGACCACGGGCAATGCCCGGCCTCGGTGCACAACGGCCACGCGTACCAAGCAATACTCATCCCAAAAGAGTGAGGTGTCCAAGCTCAGGTATAAACAGTCCTCACCCCAGTCCGCTAACGCTGACTGAATCAACGGCTTGTATAGGCGGTGAACGTTGAGACGACTGTTGTGCAACCAGCGGCTTAAGCGCCGTTGTTTACTTTGCGCCTGCACCCCTCGACACGGGACATAGGGCAACCACCGCGTCAGGCTGACTTCCCCTCGTTGGAGCAAGGCCACCACCATCCAAAGGCAGGTCGTCAAATGGCCCCGATGCGCCCAGGGCAGCGATTGACCCAGCCAAGCGTTCAAGGCATTGTAGAGGGGGGAGTTTTTTTCACAGCGTTCATGGTTTTGAGTGGTATCTAAGCTTAGAACGCTGGCTCCCCCTTCTCCCTTCCAATCTCCGAAACTACCGCACAGTAGGGCACCCAGCGACCTGGACTCAGCTTTTGTCAGTCAACCAG
>NZ_JBNXVS010000126.1:0-1316 GCF_050565655.1 Nodosilinea sp. AN01ver1
GCTGACTGCCTGACAGAAGTGGGTGAAAGGCTTGAAACCTCGTGAGGCGAAGGGGAAAAGGTGAGGTGACATGAGACGCTGAAATTTGCGTCATCTCAGAGTCTGCACCATGTCAGCCACCACCTGTCTCTATGATCAAGTGTTGTCCTTGCTGCGTCAATATAGCCATCGTCGGGATCTGCGCCACCTCAAGGCGCTGGCCTGGATGGTGACGGCCCTGGTGTGCAGCAGCAAGTTGAGCCTGCCGGAGTGGGAGTCGTATGTGCCCAGTCGCGCCCGCCAGGCGCAAAGCATCGAACGACGGTGGCAACGGTTTATGGGCAATCGCCGGGTGCGGATCAAAGGTCTGTACGTGCCCTTGGTCTTGGCGGCCATCCATCGGTGGAAAGGGCGGCGACTCTATCTGGCGCTTGATACGACGGTCTTGTGGAATCGCTACTGCATGATTCACCTGTCGGTGACCTGTTGTGGACGAGCGGTGCCGCTGCTGTGGCGGGTTTTGGAGCATTCGAGTGCTACTGTCAGCACAGAGCGGTACTTGCCAATGCTGCGGTTGGCCCATCGGCTGTTGCGGTCATATCCCGATGTGATGGTGTTAGCCGACCGAGGGTTTGCCAACCATGACTTACTAGAGTGGCTCAGCCAAAGTCGCTGGCACTACTGCTTGCGCTTGCCCAGTGACGTCATGGTGCATGGCCCTCGCCGCTATCCCATTGAAGTGGGCACTCTTTGGCCCCCCAAGGGCGAAGCTCGATTCTATGAGGGCATTGGCCTGTGGGCGGATGGGCGCTGGCGCTGCAACCTCGTTCTAGCCAACGTCAAGGGCGTCAAGGAACCCTGGGCCGTCATTACCGATGAGCCACCGTCCCTCAATACCCTCTGGCAGTACGCCCTGCGGTTTCGCGTCGAGGAGCTGTTCCTCGATTCGAAATCCGGGGTCTTTGAACTCGAAGCCTCCGGTATCCGCTCAGCCCAAGCCCTAGAACGCCTTTACCTGGTTGCCGCTGTCGCCATTCTCTATGGCACTACCCAGGGCATGGCCGTGCAACTCGAGGGCCTCCGCACTCAGGTTGACCCCCATTGGACTCGGGGTATCAGCTACCTCAACATTGGCCTCCGCTGGCTCAAGGGAGCGGTCAACAAAGGGCGTCCATTGCTCACGCCTATTGCCCTGTTTACCGTTGACCCTGAACCCTGTTTCGCGTCCAAAAAAGCTCAAGCCCAGTACTATGACCGCATCTGGTTCTCTAGAATCCAATCCGTGCGCTATCAACTACCCCCTTGGGAGGCTGCATAAAGATGTGTCAGGCAGTCAG
>NZ_JBNXVS010000127.1:0-1241 GCF_050565655.1 Nodosilinea sp. AN01ver1
TCGCTCGTAACTTCGCGCTCAATCTCTACCGCTCCAACGCCTTCTCCAATATGGCTCAGGCTGAACGATTCTGTAAATTCGGCCTAGATACACTCAAGACCGTTTTTAGAATGAAATAGCCCTGGCTGTTGAGCAATGCTTGTTTTTGAGATTCAGTTCCGCCTAAGATTTGGGTACCAAGAATATCTTCTTCCGCATCTCCAACCTGGCCAAGCAACGCTACATATTTATCATATTCACCCATCAAGCCATAGATTATTGCCAGGTCTTGATAATATCCTGAATTGATATAATTGGAATACGACACACTTTGAAAATCACTACTTTGAATTAGCTTTCGCTTTTGATGAATAGCATCCAAGGCGGATGAATAGTCTTCTTGGAGCATGGATAAATGATGCCGCCAATGCAGAAAATCCAAAAATCTTATACGTAAAAATACATCCTCTATAGCATCTAGATCGAATTCGTCAATAGCTAGTGTTTTCTCAAGATTATTCAATAGGTTTTTCGCTTTATTATATTCTCCGTGGTCAATATACATCTCTACAAGGCTTATATCAATATTGAAAAGCGATCTATCTTCTAGCGCCAGAAACCTAGCTTCTAGCAGCACTTTTTCGGCTTCTGAATAGCGATTTTCAAGCAGGTAAAATCTAGCCAATGATTCCATAATATGCAAGATTTCTTGCGAGGCGTAGCTATGATGATAGCTTAATGATATTCCCTCAGGTGAATTTGAGTTTATCTGAGTAATTCTTCTTTCAATAGCCTTCACATGTTGCTGACTGATATCGAGGCGCTCTTTAAATAAGGTTTCTGCGGTTTGATATTTGCCTTGGCCAATGTAGAAGATAATGAGGCTGGACAACGCCCTGTTAATCGCTCGGAAGTCTTCTAGAGAGTCATCTTCCTTCAACTTAGATCGATAGTATTCAACGATTTTCAAAAGATTTTCTTCGGCCCGATAGGGTTGATTATGATATCGATAGATAAGACTGAGGTCTCTAAGAATTTTTATTGAGCCTTCATGATTTTGGCCAAGCTGTAGTTGATGTCGCTCTAGAGAATCTTTCAACAGAGTCTCAGCCTCGCCATACCGGACTTGATCGATATATAGCGGTTCTCATTCGGATGAGGTACAGTAACAGTCATTTGTGAACCAGCTGCGAATATCCTTTAAAGTGACTTGAGAATAAGCAGATTCAATCGCTTCTTGTAGGACTTGATGAGTCCGTGCG
>NZ_JBNXVS010000128.1:0-1228 GCF_050565655.1 Nodosilinea sp. AN01ver1
CTAGTGCAGCGTCAAGACTTAATTTTAGGGTAGACAGACGCGAGCTTACAGCGTGCGTCGTCGACCTTCATCTGCCAGTCAACCCCGCGCTGGATGGTGTTGACATCACGCGACCAGGCAGCTGTTTCAGCCTGTAAGGTTTCGATATTGCCAAAGCGACGACCTTCAATGCACTGACGTGTTAGGGCACTCAACTCGTTTTCAGCAATGTTGAGCCAACTGCCATGTTTTGGGGTGTAGCAAAACTCAATCCGTCGGACTAACTGCCGGGCACGCTCAGGCTCAAACGCCTCATAGAACGCGCCTTTGGTATGAGTATTGAGGTTGTCACAGACGAGTTGCACGACTTGACCCTCGGTATAGCGCTCTTCCAGCACTCGGGCAACGGCAATGGCCCAGTCCACTTTGGTGCGCTGCGGGCGAACTTGCACATCACGCCAACCGGCCAACGGCTCGGTGAACATGAAAACACAGGCGGTTCCAGCCCGCTCATACTCGTAGTCCACCCGTTTGCCGTGCTGGGGTGTAGCCGGGCGAGGAATCCGGGTTTCCCGTTGCAGTTGCACCGGTTGTTCATCCATACACAAAACCGGACGGCTGGGGTCATAAGGCCGAGCGTACAGCTCTAGAACGGCTTCCATCTGAGCGGCAAACTCAGCATCGGCATCTGGTGGGATCACCCAGTACTCAATCTTGCGGTTGGTCATACCGTTTTTTTCAACGTCTGTCTGACCGTTTCATGGCTGACAGCCTCAACTAGCCCGAGTTCGACGACCTTACGGGCCAGCAGACGCAAAGACCAGGTGCCATAGCCCGCTGGGGGTGAGCCCAAGCGCAGGGCAATGATTTGCGCTTCCTGGTCCCCATCGAGCAGCTTTGCGGTGGGTGGACGGCTCCGCTTGACGCCATTGAGGCTCACCTCAAAGCCTTGCTCGACCAGTCGTCGTCGAAGGTTCTCCACCGTTTTCGTGCGACAGTCAAACGCCTCCGCGATCTGCTGATCCGTCCAGTTCGGCCCCTCAGCATCAGCTTTGAGCAGAATCTGGGCTCGGCGCACTTTTTGGCTGCTGCCGCTGAGTCTCTTAATCACGGTTTGCAGGTGGTGGCGCTCGTCTGCGCTCAAGCGAACAACGTACTTCTTCTGCATGACAGTCGGGCTAACTTCATGCAGAACAGGGTACCTCAGACTTTCATCTAACCCTAATTCTTAGTCTTGACGCTGCACTAG
>NZ_JBNXVS010000129.1:0-1216 GCF_050565655.1 Nodosilinea sp. AN01ver1
GTAATTGCTCAACTAGGTTGACGGGTACCGGCGAATGAGAGAGGGTGGTAGACTTTTGCCATGAAAGACCTGCCGCCCTTAGAAGGCCTTAGTTCTGAGGAGAAAGATGCTCTGATTCGAGAGCTGTGGCAGGTGGTGCAAGCCTTGCAGGCAGAGGTTGAGAGGCTGAAACGGAAAGGCGTCAAGAAAACGTCACGCAATTCAAGCTTGCCGCCAGCGAAAGGATTCAAGCCGAATTCAGAGCGTCCCAAGCCCAACCCAAGTAAGCGCACGGCAAGCGTGGGCCGAGCGGGTGGTGGACGAGAACTGAGCGCATCGCCTGACCAAGTGGTGGTGGCACAAGTGAACCGTTGTCCTCACTGCGGCGGCGAGGTCGAGCAGGCCCGCCAACAACTCAAAGCCGTGTATGAGCGGATTGAACTACCACCGATTCGGCCCCAGATAACTCGTGTCGAACGCTATGGTGGGCAATGTCCGTGCTGTCAGCAGAGCTATGAAGCCCCCGTGCCAGTTGGTTTAGAACCTGGGTCACCCTTTGGCCAAAGCATCGCCAGTGTGGTGACGTATCTGAGATACCACCATGCGGTGAGCTATCAACGGCTTAGCCAATTGATGCGGGATCTGTACGGGGTAACGCTATCGGAAGGGGCCATTGCGAATCTGCTCCAACGGGTTCAAACCCAGCTTGCAGCGCCAGTGGCACGCATTGTCGAGCGCCTGCGGAATGCTCGCCTAGTGTGCAGTGATGAAACCAGTGCCCGGCTCAACGGTCGCAACCAGTGGGAGTGGGTGTTCCAGAATGAGCAGGTGTGCCTGCATGTGATTCGGCCCAGTCGAGGCAAAGCCGTCATTGACGAGACCATGGCAGGTCATCGCCCTCAGGTCTGGGTCTCCGACTTATTCAGTGCTCAAAAAGCTCATCCGGCTGAGCATTGGCAAGTGTGCCTGGCCCATCAACTCAGGGATTGTCAATATGCCATTGACGCCGGTGATGACCTGTTTGCCCCTCGAATGAAACGCCTATTACTGCGCGCCATTGCCGTAAACCGACGACGACAGACCCTAGCTGCCTCAACGCTTCAGCAATACCGCTCTCGCTTCCGAGGCAGCCTGCGGGAGATCTTGAATTTGAAGCCCAAGTCCCCCGAGGGACAGCGATTGCTCAAACGCTATTTGAAGATTCGAGAGCATCTGCTGCTGTTCCTTGACCATGAGA
>NZ_JBNXVS010000012.1:0-129271 GCF_050565655.1 Nodosilinea sp. AN01ver1
TGTATCGAGATCCACCGATGGGGTAGTCATGACCTGCCGAAGTTCATGCGATTCAGGTGCCGAGGTTCATGCGATTCACCTGCCGAAGTTGGCGCGATTCAGGTGCCGAAGTTCGTGCGATTTTGCAGTAGACACCCCGTCTACCGTTTCCTCAAATCTGTCTACCGTGTCTACCGTTGCCCGCCACTGCAGCCGATTCCCCATCCCCTGGGTCTCCCCATACCCCATCGCCTCTAGCTCCAAGAAATGAGCCCGAATCACCTCCACCCCCGCCTTCCGTAAACTGCGCTCATAGTTCCGCACATCCTTTGCCCGCAGCCAGCCCCGCACCCGCGACAGCTGAATCAGCTTCGTATAGACCGGCTCCAGCGCCCCATCTACCGTGTTCCCATCCGCATAGAGCAGCTTCACCTGACCAATGAACCAGCGTCCCAGCTTAATCACCGCCTGCATCTGGCCCACATCCACCGCATTATTCGGCAAACGCCCCTCCACCGCTGCATTCAGGCAATGCAGAATCAGCGCCAGCCGCCCCGTGTAGCCCTGCATCTTGGAATACACCGCCTGCAAGCCTGGGTGCGTCTCCGTCACCCGCAGCTGATCCAACTGGTCATACCAATCCGCAAATAATGCCTTAGCCTCAGGGCTCAGCCGGTAACACTGGGCCGTCAACCTCTCCAGCTGTTGGTAGAGACTATAGAGCCGCTCCGACACGTCATGGCGCACCGTCCGCCGAGGAAACGGCGCAGGCTTCAGGGGCAGCAGACACCACAAAAACCTGGCCCACTGGCCACTGGCATCCGAGCAATCCCCCATCATCTCCCGCAGAATATCGGGCTGAATCGTCCCCGTCAGGCTCAGACTGGTGCGCGGTAGGCTGATGCGCAAACCGCTGGCCCGATCCACCTTTAGCCCCGAGCCATCAAAGGCGGTCAGTAGCGACTCCTTATCGTTACCCCGACCATTGCGGTACTGGTTCTGCCCCTTAAATAAGCCCGCCAGCTCATCCGGCGTCACCAAAATGCCCCGCTCTGGTTGCTGGGACTGGATGCGGGCGATCGCCTCCCGTGTCGCATCCGAGGTGTGATACTCCCGTGGCATTGGCTTCCTCGGGCGAATGCCCCTATCCTCAGCCCTAGTCTGCTCCCAATCCCGCAGGTCAACCTCATACTCCGAGGCAGCATACTCATACTCCTGATCCGCCTCCGCCTGAAGCAGTGAAAGCGGCCCCAGAATCTGCCGCTGAATTGGGCTCTTCTTACTGCCCGAGGGTGCCACCAGCCCCGTAAATACAATCGGCGGCACCGAGAACCCCATCCCGGCATCAATCTCTAGCTCCGTACCCACCCGCAGCAATGACGCCGCCACCGGCAGCAGCGTCACCAGCATCGCCGCTGGCGTCGCCCCAATCCAGTCAGCAATTTGCTCTAGGGGTTCTGCCAGGTCGGCATGGAGATACTCCCCCAGGCACAGCTGGTAGTCGCCAATTTTGAGCAGCTGGTGAATCTCAGCTCGGCGATCGTCCCGTTCCTCAGTCTGCTCCAGCTCCGCCTGCACCAGGGTGACCAGGTTACCAATATCCCTGGCTGATATCCCCGTCTCCTGGTGCCATTGCACTACCTGCGCCGCCAGAGCCAGTTCGGTGGGGCTGGTGACTAGATAGGTGCGAATCTGGTCTTGCAAGGCCTGCACCGACAGTCGCTCGGAGCTTTGAGTAGAGCTGACCTCCAGCTGCCGTCGGTCTTGCACCGCCGCTCGAATCTGCTCCGCTGTAGCCCCGTCATGAATCCAATCTGCCACGTCCAGCCCGCCATGCTTCGGCAGGTTGTGCCAGCGCAGGCTATCCGGGTAGGGGTAGCACCACTGGGCCGAGGGAAAGTCCTGGGCGACTTCTTCCATGTGGGCAATGCCGACCTGGTCGCGATCGGGGCACAGCACCAACTGGGCCGTCTGCAAATCCTCAGCGTAATCGCCATAGCTGCGGTACTTCTTCGAGCCCCCCAGGGTAGTGGTCGAGGGAATGCCGATCGCCCACAGGGCATCGGCGCAGCCTTCTCCCTCCACCATCCAGATAGGTTGACCGATGGATATGGCATTCTGAACATCCCGGTAGCGGTAGATCGGCACCTGGGCTCTAATCTCAGGGGTCAGACCCTTGGCCCACTGCTGCCCGTTCCAGTGGTACTGCACAAAAAACTTTGCACCGTTGCCCCGATCTACCCGCATCACCTTTACCAACGGTTGCCCGGCCCGGCTGGGATAGAAGTAATCCTGCCGCTGCTGGGGGCGAACCGACTTCTCGGGAGAGGCGGTGGCTGCAAAGTATTGCCCCCACATGCCATCGGCTGTCGCGCCTCGGTAAACGTAGCCGTCTACCGCCCCATCCCGGTCTACATGGGTGTGGCAGAACACCACCTCCTCATTCCAGCGGCAGTCTTGGTCTTTAGTGCGTCCACAAATAGGACAGGGGCGCGATCGCCCTGAGTAAACATACTGTGCCATGGTTAGCTCCTGAGGTTAGGAGCCGGGCCACCATAATTAACCTGCTACCGGGCTCAGTCAATTGCCCAATCAGCTTCGTAGTCTTGGACATTGCCCATGACTTTGCTATAGTTGGAAGCACGTGTTTCAGTAGCAGGGTAATGAGTGAAGCGGTTCTGACCAACCACTTCAAGGTGTTGATTAACCCGGCTGTGAAAAATCAAAAAAAGAAACTCGACACCCTGGCTAGCAAGTA
Source organism: Nodosilinea sp. AN01ver1 (assembly GCF_050565655.1). Taxonomy (NCBI): domain Bacteria; kingdom Bacillati; phylum Cyanobacteriota; class Cyanophyceae; order Nodosilineales; family Nodosilineaceae; genus Nodosilinea; species Nodosilinea sp. AN01ver1. The sequence continues at coordinate 2,738 of NZ_JBNXVS010000012.1, forward strand.
GTTGGGGTGTTTTTCAATCAAGCTTCAGATCAAGAAATGAGGGTAGAAAGCTATCAACAACTTGATTAAACTCTGACAGCTCTATTTGCTAGTTTTCCGCTTCGGCAGCTTATTTCGAGTACTGGGCTGTGATGGCTTTTTCCGATTGCTCAACAAGCTGGCCTGGTAAATTCTGATAGCTCGCTGGTGAGCAACTGGATCATGGCGGTTGTGCAGCCAGTCTTGCATCAGCTCCAGATTGTAGCGAATGCAGCGACTGTTAATGCGCACCCAATGAATGCCCTCGATCAGCACCCCCTGCAACCGATAACGCTTCAGTGTCGTATCGCTGAGCTTGAGGTATTGGGTAGCCTCCCGCTTGCTGATGAATTGGGCCATGATTTACTCTTCCTCGCTTATATCGCTGGGGCCAAATCTCATGGGGAGGCAGGCCAAGTTTGCTCGCCACCACTTGCTCGATACGGCGCGATCGCTGTCGAGTCAAGGCATGGGAGACTGCCGAGGTGCCAATATTCAGTTCTTTCGCAATGCTGGTCAGAGTCCAGCCCTGCTTGCGTAGAGCTGCTTTAATGTCTTCTACATGCATAGAATTGTCTTAGCTCCATCAATATATCGATGAAGCTAGCAACAAATAAATTGCATGTCAAGTGTTATAATTTGCATCTGCAATTAATGTAACCCTTATGACTAATCCATTACCTGATGAGGCGCAGGCGGATGCCAAGGATGTTGATCAGTTTCCAGTCCGTTTAAAGCAGGCGGTTGGAGACAAGAGCGTAAGAGGCTTTGCCAGAGACTGCGGCTTTTCTGACACTGTGCTCCGCCAATATCTTAATGGTCAAAGCGAACCCACCCGACCGGCGCTGCTCGCTATAGCCCGCACGGCCAATATCAGCGTAGAGTGGCTGGCAACTGGACAGTCTAGGACGGCTCCTCATGACTCACCTCAAGTGTTAGCTGAGAAGTACATTCAGAAGGATCCGCTGGCCTTTGAGACGGCTTGGCTACGGACAGAGTTCCCTGATTCGTTTGAGCACCTGATGCTGACCCAGGTGGCCGATGACAGTATGGAGCCAACCCTGCCGGTAGGAGCGCTGGTGCTGGTAGATACTACAGACCGAGATCTGGAGGCGGTGACCCATGGCATCTATCTACTCAAGCTGGATGACCGAATTTTGGTTAAACGCCTGCAATATGTTGCGGAGAAGACGATTCGAGTTCTGAGTGATAATGCAGCTTATGAAGCTTTCTCCCTCGTCTTGCCGAGCCAAGCCAGTGGATTAAGCCTTATGGGTAGGGTTATTTGGGTTAGCCACAAATTACATCTCGTATGACCTTTGTGAGGATTGGCATTTACTTGCTGATGCCTGTCAGGCTGGATATTATTCCTTCTAGTTCTGCCAAGCTAAGATCTTTTGCAGTGCGGTATTGGCTTCGGATTGTGTCACCTTAGGCAGACGATTCTGAACATAGTCTTCAGAGATTCCCGTTTGATTGGCAAACTCCTCCTCAATGCCATCTAGCAACTGAGGATGGTTGTAGGTGACCTGCCAGTCGCGATCCCAAAAGATGCGATCAGCCAGCTCATCAATGCAGTTTTCCCATTCCAGCGAGTCCTCACAGTCCACCTCAATGGGCAAAATGTCCTCCTCCTCCTCAAACTCAGCTTCTAAAACCTTGAGCATTCCCAAGGCGTTCAGAGTTTCCCAAATCAGTCTTCGCCAGTAAAACGGATCGTCATCCTGCTTAATACAGTCAGCGAAGGCAATTTCATCCTCCACCCGTTGGGTCAACCAGGCGAAAGGGAAATAGGCTGCCGCTTCTAGCACATTGGTGAGGGGTGGCACCAGCACCTCTGGCTTGAGTAACGCCTCCAGGCACCGATGCCACAACACCACCCGTTGCTCAAAGCTGGCGCTGTCGAAGATGCGATCTCCAGTGATAACCTCTACCTCGTCGAATTCAACCGCTTCCTGGCTGAACTCAACCGCCGCCTGGAGAATGTGCAGGTAAAACTTAGCCTCTGCCCCCTCCAGCACGCGCTTGCCAAAATTGGTGTTCCAGGCCATGACAAAGAGCGCTCCTCGACAACTACCAACCCCTAAAAGAACGTGGGCACCTCGATCTGACTAATCAGGCCAGCATAGTGCTCCAACAGAACTTTAGGATCATGGCCGGTCAGCTTGGCCACCTCAATCACCGACATCCCCTTCGCCAGCATGTGGCTAATGAACGTGTGTCGGGTGTTGTACTGGGTGCGATACAGCCCGTTTTCTTGAGTCATGCCGCACTTCTTCAAAATGCTTTGCCAGGCCCGGTTTAAGAAGTTCGTCGCATCAATCGGTTTGCCCTTGGGGCTGGGGAAGACCAGGGTATCGGGCTTGTAGTCTTCAGGGCGAATGGCTAATAACAGGTTCTGTAGGTCAACATTGCACGGGAAGAACCGAGCCCGATTCGTTTTGGTGGCTTTTCGCAGGCGAGCCGTGCCGGTGCCCTTACGCACCAGGGTTTCGTTAAACGTAATCCCGGTACAGTCGCGACGAATATGCTTCCACTGGAGGCCGATGGCCTCACTGGTTCTACAGCCCGTCATAAACAAGAACCGCACATAGTCGGTGTAGTGGGCGTAGTAGCGATCGTCGCGAAAGGTACCGATAATTTGCTTAATTTCCGCCTCGCTGAAGGGAGGTACTTTGATCGGCGGTACCGGGTGGCACATCTCCGTCAGCCCGGTAAACGGGTTTTCCCAACCTGCGTCCACCAGTTTATTCTGCTGCACCCAGTTGCCAAAGTCATTCAGGATGATTATCTGTTTCTTAATGGTGGCAGGAGAAGCACTTTGCAGCATAAACGTGACGAACTCTTGGGCCTCCCGACGGCCAAGGATCTTGCGCCCGAAATTACGCACTTTCTTGGGAATCGGGTTGTACATGCTCACGATGGTGAAGGGGCTCTCTAGCCGCTGCCCCTTATCCTCCACAAACTCATCCCAGTGCTGCTTAAAGACATTGGTATAGCTCTGAGATGTCTCAGACCCAGCTGCAACCACTGGAAGTGGATCCTCCGGCTTGTATTTTTGCAACGTGGGGTCAAAATTGCCGCTCAGCATGTCTAACTCGATCTGCTGAGCCTTTTGCGTTGCAACCCTGCGGTTGATAATGCTGTCTGGCAAGCCAACCGACAGGCAGTAGCGCTGGCTCCGGTGACTCCACCGCAACCGCAAGCGTTCGGAATAAACTTCGACTTTAACTTGTCCTTTAGCCATAGTTCGGAGTGGGGGTAAAGTACATCGCCTGCACCCTTGCCGTCATCTACGGTTATTCCAGACCCCATCAATCCGCTTTTCGTGCCCGGAGGTTTATACCAATTTCGTACCAGTTTTTACCCCCAAACTGCCCCAAAGTGACCCAACGTCAAGGCCACTTTGCCAAAAAGTAATCAACACTTTGATGGCTGAATCCCTTTCCGGGAGAGCGTTTGAGGCTGAATCTATTGAAAGCGGGTGATCGGACTCGAACCGACGACATTCAGCTTGGGAAGCTGTGAATCACTTCTTATTCAGCAAGGGTTTCAAGGCCATGAATTTAGCGTTACCCCAAACTTACCCCGATTTGGACATGGTTAAGAATTCCTACGACCTTATCTCTGGGGTGCTGACGGTCGTCTGCTGGATAGGAGCTGATCCAACGACCTTCAAGCTGCGCCACACTTGCCCACTGCTACAATTGAGGCAAGCTTGCCTAAAACCTTTCGTCCTGTCTTCTATGGATATTCGGCAACGAGCGATTTCCCTGATTGAGCATCTGCCTCAGAACAAGCTTGGAGGTCATGGTTCAGTTGTTAGAGGTCTTAGCGGAACCCGTCCATCAGGCGTCAATGCCGCCTGAGTACGATCGAGGGCCTCAACAACTCAGACGAGAGGTAGCTCAAAGAGCTCAGCACCTTGTTCGCTAGCCATATGATGATGGGGCCACCTGACCATGACTCAAGCAACGGTAACCACGGATATCTATCCCGACTCCGATGGTCAGCCCATGGCTGATAACACGAAGCAATACCGTTGGATTGTGCGGTTGGTCAGCAATCTAAGAAATCTCTTGCAGGGCCAAACAGCTTTTGTCGCAGGGGATTTGCTCTGGTATCCGGTTCAGGTGGATGCTCCCCCCGTTCCTTCCCAGGCCCCTGATGCCATGGTGGTGCTGGGGCGTCCGGATGTTGACCGTGGCAGCTACAAGCAGTGGAAAGAGGACAACATCCCGCCCCAGGTAGTTTTTGAGATTATCTCTCCCAGTAATTCAGCCACTGAGATTTCACAAAAGCAAGCGTTTTATGACCGGTATGGGGTGCTGGAAATGGTCTTCTACGACCCCGACAATTTTGAGTTTTGGGGACTGACGCGCCAGGCCCCAGATGAACGGCTAGTGCTACTAACCCGCCTCAATTTGCCCTGGACATCCCCGACCCTAGGGGTCACATTTGACATGTTTGAGGATGGACTGGCGCTGTTCTATCCCAATGGGGAGCGCTTCAAAGACCCTGAGGAGCTGTACCAGGAACGGAACCAGACCCAGCGCAAATTAGATCGGGCTATGGAAAAACTACGGGAACTGGGTATCGACCCTAGTGAGTTGGAAGAATAGGTGGGGGTTTAACATCCTATTCGATTCACAACGTCCTCACAGCTTATGAATGATGCAATCCTAGCTGAACAACTGAGCAGAACAGGCAACCTGATGGACTTGCTCAATGATGAGGATTGGGTTCGGGAGGCAGATGTCGATCGCGCCAGTGAGGAAGGGAAGGTTGAGGCTGGTCTAGGTCTACAGCCGTATGTGGAGTTACTCAAGGAGGTTTCGCCGGAAGCTCTGCAGCGGCAGCGGTGGACTGTGCGAGTGCTATCCATTTTGTTACCGGAGTTGCAGGGGTGGTTAGAGTCGTGGCAGCTCGGGCGGAGTCTAGAGGCTGTCTACATGGAGGCGCAAAAATGCTTATACGGTCACCTGAGGTATCTCACCCCCGAACAAACGGCATGGATTGAGGCGCTGTTGGCAGAGGAAGAGCAGGCGTTACCCAACGAACAGAAGGGGGTTCGGGCTGAGGCGATCGCTATACTCGCTCAGATGTTCACTACAGAAGACTGGCAGAGCGTTGGCGTAGCCGCCCCAGAGGGGCATCGCGAATGTGGCCTCTCAAACAATGGCGAAAGACATTCTACAAATGGGACAAGAAGCGGTGGTTCCTACTCTCACTATCCAGGTCTAAGCCATTAGATAGGGTTGAGAACGGTATGGTGCTTTTCTCTCCCCTCAGGCAAACACCTCCCCATGCCCCTCGGGAGTGAAGCAGTGGCTGGATGGAGCTGGATCAAACATAACGGTGTACTGAGCTGAGGGGCTCAGCCGCTGCATAGCCCTCAAATGGGCATCAGCATCATTGCGCCGTCGAAACCGCGCCACCGTGCGCCGCTGCATGTGGGGGAGGAGTTGAACAACGCACCAGGGATGGAGCAGCTGGTTGTAGGCCGTAGGAGCTTCCACCTCGTAGGCCGCATATGAAGAGTACTGCTGGCGCTCTAAACGGTGAGTCTCCTGCTCGCTGACAGCATCCATTGGGTAAGACTGCACGCTCTCTCCGGCACTGGCCGCGCTGGGCTTCAATGCCTGCTCAATCTTGCCCAACAGTTCAGAAGCTTCTCGATCTGGGGGATGCAGCGTCCAAGCGTTAATCGGGGCAGGCTGGAAGGTTAGCCGGTAGGTTTTGCTGTTTCTACAGTGAACTAGCCAAACAGCCTGCCGAGGAAGCTTTTGCAGACGGTACGAGCCCTGCCCTGGCGTTGCCAGCGCCGCCCGGATACGTTTGATATCGGCCATGATTCGGTGCCCTTGGCTCATTTGACTGTCCTCCCTGATGCTTCGATTCAGTGCAGTTGATGCCACCCTATCTGGGGGAGATTTACCAAAACAGAGCACGGTGATATTGACAATTTCGGGTTAGGTGTGATCGTCTTCCTGCTCGGTGGTGCAGAGGGCCTGCCGTAGGTCTGCCGGAATCTGGTCAAAGTTGTCGAGCAGAAAATCCATTAGGGCCAAATGGCGCAGGTCTACAGGGGTGGGGCGACGATAGCTGCGACCTTTGCGAAACCAGCCCCGCACCGTCGAAACTGATCGGGAGCAGATCGCCGCCATGTCTTCCTGGCTCACCTGCCACTTGGCGTAAAAACGCTGGGGCGTCATGCCCAATTGGCAGTAGCTGTACCGCTCGATTAGGCGCTGCTCGCGGGGAGAAAGGGGGCGAGGATTCATCGGATAGGCTCCTCATCAAGGGGTTCGAGGTCGCCTTCCCAGGCGATATCGGCTCTGACCCAGGTGGCACTGGGGGAAGCAAGATCGAGCCAGATCAGGTAGCACCACTGCCAGCGGCGGCTGTGGGGAGCGTAGCTGTAGAACTGGCCAATAACCAGGCCCCAATCGGTCGCGTTGCCATAGGGAATCCAGCAGAGGCGATCGCCGTAGTGAAAGCGGGGCGCTTCGACCTGGGGGAAGGCGGCGGGCAGGTTAGTGGTTGGTGGGAGGTGCAAGTGGCCAGGGTTAAGGGCGTACCCAAAGGCTCGATAGATGACCTGAAGCTGGCGCGATCGCTGTTTTGGAAAAGGTTGAGCCATAGGGATAGCACCTCCTGGGCGCTGGCGAAGGTCAGCCTGGCCGCTAAAAAAGCTGAGGTGGCTTGAACTAGCGAATATATCTATCTGTATTAGATTAATCTACTCTAACCTAGAGTAGATTACCCTTGAGCGCAATGCTTCACCTAGGCTTGCTCTAGAGCTAAATAGAGCGGCTATGACTACCCAAAAGCGTCAGACCAGCATTTACCTGCCAGACCCGATGAGGGAAGCTATTCAGGCGATCGCAGACAGAGAGCAGCGATCGTTTACGTTCGTGGTTGAAATGCTCTTGAGGGAGGCGTTAGAGGCAAGGGAGTCCGCTGGGAAGAATGGCTAGATAAACCCAGCAAGGACTTTTATCGATGCCTGCCATCATGATCAAGCTTGAAGAGGCTAAGCGTGCGATCGCGTTTCCTGATTTTCACAGTGACGAGTTACTTAAGATCGCCCTTACGGATCCCTGCACTATCAATGAGTTGGGACTGCCGCCCAGCCAACAAGTCACACTCAAGCAAGAATACCGTCGTCTTGCTTTTCTAGGTGACATGCTGATAGACGCTATTCTGGCGGATTTTCTCTATGGCACCAGGCGCGAATTAACTCACGAAGGTTTTGATAACTATCGGCAAAATTTAGTGAATAGACCGTTTTTGGCTAACTTTGCGATCGCCCTTGGCCTACCCGAGATTAGCTCTTCTTGGAATCGGAAAAACCAGAAACCTCCTGAAGATGAACCTGGCGTCTGGGGAGAAATGTTTGAGGCGGTCGTAGGGGTACTGTTTTTGGATGCTGACCGCGATTTTGACAAATTGGCTAAGTGGCTTTGTAACCGATTTCTTTGGGAAGCTGTTGATGACTATGAAGAAGACCCCACGCTAGTGACGGGGGACGATTATGCCGAGATACAAGGTCTACCAAGTTCTTTCGGCATTTTGTTTTCAACTAGCGATGGCAATGACTAAGCTAGGATTTTGGGTTACTTGCTATTCCAGGAGAAATTCACCGCAGCAGGCTGAGCGTCATTTTTCCTACCCCAGCCGTGAGCTTGACAGGGCAGTGTTGCAGCAGTTCGTCACCCTCTGGGGCCTATCAGTGCTTTTTGCTCTCCGGGGTATTTCCCAGTAGCTTTTCACTCGATCTGTCTAGCCTGTGCCAGAGCTACCCCCTAGGTATATCCTCTCCCAGAAGATTTCTTCCCATCAAATGTCGATCTTCGCCCTGGTAACCCAGGCACCGGAAACGATTTTCACCCCGCCGCATCATCCGTTGGCCCAAAAAAGGACGCCAACCCCTCAACTGCCAAGACAACCACCTCCTCGATCGCCTCAGGGTTCAGCGCATCCCCGATCGCAGCAGCACCGGCTTCAGTCTCAAACTCGCAGATTTTACCTCCCACGCCATAGCCCGCCTCCGCTTCCAGCACGCTGATGTGGGTAATCGGAACCAGCTGATCGACCTCGCCCGGCTCAGCGATATTCAGCGCCAGGTGGCAGCCTTCGCGAAAGGTAATTTTCTCCAGCAAGTCCTGCACTCGTTTGGGCGCACCTGAGCGCCACGCTTCTGGTTCGCTGTCCTCGGCTGGATGTGCCCCCAGTAAATGCCCCTGCCCCAGAGCCTCCACAATTCTGTGGGCAATGGCCGGGGTCTGTAAGTGGGGCGCGACCCAATAGGTCTCCAGCTCTCGCCTGAGATCCTTCCAGGGCTTGAGCTGTCGTTGGCTTAGCCCCATGTCAAAGTAGGCTGGAGCAATGCCGACGGTTGCTTGGATTTCCTGATTTTTGAACTGCAACTCCAGAACCGCCGCATCGGGCAATTCAGGATGGGAAGAAGGCAGACTGATCAGCCAGTCGTGATCTTGAAACAGGCGATCATCCATCAGGTAACTTTCAATCAAGTCTTCCCATTTCTCGATGTCCGTTTCCTGGGGTGACTTCGGGATCCAGGGCAGAAAGTCTAGATAGGTTTTCTGGTCAATCGCCTCTTGCGCCCGAGCACTGCACGATTGAATCAGGGCTTCAGACAGTTCACCCGGCTCACCGGCCTCTTCATAGAGAATGCTCTCAACCATGTCTACCAACGACAAGCCATGGAGAGCGTAGAAAAAGAGGAGCACCTGCCGCCGCCAGAAGTCGCCCCATTTTGAGAGGCCAGGCTCCACAGACTCAAGCTCCTGGGTCGTTTCAATCTCCATGACAATGAGACCTTTCATGCACTCAAACGGAATCGCCCCCGCTTCGGCAAGCAGGGCATTTTGCCCCCCAAGGGAAGACAACGGATCCATAATCGCGATAGCCGATTCACAGACTGCCGCTAGCTTTGTTTCGCTAGGTAGGGCATCAAACTGCTCGGTGGCATCGATACACTCAAACGGATCGTCAACGTCGAGGTCGCGCAGCTCGTCAAATTTCTCAAAGAATGCTGCTACAAAGTTGGCGTACATCCACCGTTCGATTTCGTTGGCATAGGGTTGCCCGTGTTTGACTGGCCACATGATGAATTCCCCCTTGGGAAGTTGATTACAGCACGTCAATGATGCAAACATGGTGAGAGCAAGTACTAAAATCTTTGTGCCTCACGGCACTTCTCCAGCGCGACTCGGAGATACTCCCTGGAGCACCAACAGCGACTCCATCACCCGTTTAACCAGAGGAGCTGCTACCGTCGAGCCGTAGGCGTTCTCGCCAGTGGGCTCATCAATGACCGCTAACACCACATAGCGGGGGGCTTCTACGGGCGCAATGCCTACAAAGCTAGTGATGCGGGCAGAACTATAACCGGTTGAGTTGTTAACTTTTTGGGCTGTGCCCGTTTTTCCAGCAACCCGGTAGCCCTCAATTTGGGCAGGTTTACCGGTTCCCTCAGCGACCACTGCTTCCATCATGGCGAGCACCTGTTGGGTGGTTTGTAGGGAGAAGACGGCTTTAGGATCGGCATGTTCGGTCTGCCACAGATAGGTACCGTCTTCTGCCACCATACCCTCGACAATGTGAGGAGTTACCAGGTTCCCACCATTGGCTAAGGTGGCCAGCAGTTGCAGCATTTTTACCGGTGTCAGCGCAAACCCTTGACCAAATGAAGTAGTGGCCGTTTCGACCTGACTGTTGATGAATTTGTCTCGGGGTTTCATTTGCCCAGAGGCTTCCGACGGCAAGTCAATCTCTGTAGGCTGCCCCAGGGTCAGGCGTTCTAGCCAGCTAAAGTAGTTGGAAGCCGCCATTTTTTGCATGATTTGCACCATGCCTACATTGCTGGAATATTTGAGGATATCGGTAATTGAAATGGGGCCTCGGGCACCGACCTCGCCGTAGTCGCTGTTTTTAATCAACCACTTACCAAACTGCATACGTCCGCTGTCGTTGATGACGTCATCAGGGGAAATCACTTGATCTTCTAGGGCGATCGCAACATTGATCGGCTTAAAAGTCGAGCCGGGTTCGTAGGTGTCGCTCACTGGCCAAGTGCGAAAGGCGCTGATGTCGGCATCGTAGTAGCGATTGGGGTCATAGGTGGGCACGCTGGCCAGGGTTAAGATTTCTCCAGTTGGGGCGTCCATAACCATTACGGTGCCTCGCTGGGCGTTGTATGCCTGAACCACCGCCTCTAGTTCTTGCTGGGCAATGCGCTGTAGGCGGCTGTCAAGCGTCAAGCGTAAGCTTGCGTTTGGGGATGACCCACGCGCTAACGACGGCACCGCTGGATCGACAGCTGGGGGCGCGGCGATCGCGAGTTGTTCGGCGTAGGCCATCTCTAACCCGGCCTGGGGTTTCCCATCGAGATTGATGAACCCTAGGATCGGGGCAAAGAGTTCCTGCTGGGGGTAAAACCGCTGCTGCTGAGGCACCAACTCTAGGCCATCGATGCGTAAGGATCGAATGCGATCGCCCTCCACCTCTGACAGTTGACCCGGAAACCGAATACCGGTGGATTGCTGGTTAAGTAAAGCCAAGAGTTCATTCTGTGGCATAGCCACCACAGAGGCCAATGCCTCGGTTACCTCGGCGACAGACTGCTTAAACAGCTTGGGATGCATGTAAAGGGTATAAGCAACCTGGTCAGTCGCCAGCACGCCACCGAAACGATCGACAATTGGGTAACGAGCTTGGCGAATCAGCGTCGGTAGTGTTCGCTGCTGTTCGGCTAGAGCGCTCAGGGTCTCCCCTTGCAGCAGCTGTAAGTAGACCAGCCGCCCGCCAATTCCGACTAAGGCCAGCACCAACAGCAGCCAGACGACAACGATGCGCCGCCACGCCACCACCTGCATTTTGGCGGCCAACAGTTGACGTTGCTGAACTAGTCTCTGGTTGCGCCGAGCAGAAGCACGATTAGGGGTGGCCATCGCTGCAAAGGGGAAAGGGCTTTTGGACATGACAGATGCTGTAGCCAGGGCACTAGCTGGCGTTTGGCTGGGCCGGGCGGAAGGGATAGTCGGCGGGAGCCGCTGCGCCACTGGCTTCACCAGCGGTACCCGCTCCCAATGCCTGCAAGGGGTTGTTGATAACGTTGAGCAGGTCAGCAATGCCGTCGTCTAAGATATCTTTGGCATCTGCTGCTATCCAGCCCTGACTAGTTAGCTGGCGGATTTCAAAGTGCAGGTTTGGGCCAGTCGCCGTGCCGGTGCTGCCCACCAGACCAATAACCTCCCCTTGCTCAACCCATTCTCCAGCCTGCACGGCCAGCTTGGACAAATGGGCATAGCGAGACTCCAAATCCCCATCATCGTGGCGCAGAATTACCGTTAGGCCATAACCACCAAGGTAATCGGCCACCGCAACCTTGCCTGAGCGGGTGGCTAAAACCGGGGTGCCAGCAGGAGACCCCAAGTCGGTGCCAGCGTGAAATCGCCAGTTTTGATGGACGGGATGCATCCGCCAGCCGAACAGCGAGGTGATTGGGGCTGGAATAGACAGGGGGAAAACATATTCCTCATTGCCGCGACGGAGGATGTTTAAGGGCCGCAGTCTTTCATTTAACTGGGCTCGGCTAACGATGGTGGTATCGCCCAAGCTAACACCGCGCGAGCTGATAGTAACAGGCCCCACTTGAATGCCATAGCCACTATCCGCAGGTGGGCTGGTAGAGTTTGGGGCGGTTGCTTGACAGGAAGACTGGGGAGGGGTTTGCGACCCTGCTACGGTGATTTGACAGCCCGTTGCTCGTTCTGCAAACACGAGATTAGGAGAAGCCCCTCCTGGAGCCGCTGTCGCCCCAAGGCTGTAATCAGTTGGGTCAATAAAGACGCTGTTATAACCAGCCGGAACAGAGTCATTAGCAGGCACTTGATTGGGTACAGTCCGTTCGGGCGGTTGAGCAGGTGCGCTAACGCTTGCACTGGGTAACGCTTCTACCGAACCCTGTATTGAAGCAGGAGCAGGAGCTTGGGGTCCGCTTTCGACTCCGGACGGACTGGCTGCGGCAGGGAGCAACGACTCTGCTGAAATGGGGGTTGATGGGTCTATCTCAGTTGTGGCCAGGGCTGGTACAACCGCCAACCCGCTGCTTAACCCACCCACAAGCAGGACAACACGCCCTAGCTCTACCAGCCGCCTAGAGTAGCTGTACCCCAAGAACGGGTTAAATTCCCTTTTGCTACTGTCAGTCGCCATAGTTCAACGTTCCGTAGTGCAGCAATGTGGTTATCGGCGGAGTTTGTGGAAAGTGCAGTCTGTTTAGCTTGGGCAGGCTACGACGATTGGAGTTTTTGCAGCAGCTCGTCAACAATCTGGGCGTCTTCACCGTTTTCTTGCTCCAGGAGTAACGTCTTTGCCCGTTGCAGCGCCGCGATCGCTTCTGCCCGGCGGCCCCGCGCCTCTAGCGCAACGCCTAGATGGTAGTAACCAGGGGCGTGGTCGGGGGCCATCTCGAGCACCTCGCGATGGGCGACGATGGTCATCAGTACCTCTTGCTGCTCGAAGTAGAGATCGGCGATCGCATCGTGGGCAATCACCGAGTCGGGCTGAAGCCGGGCTGCCTGCTGATAGCTTTCTAGGGCGGCGTCTAGATTCCCCTGCTGCCAGAGCAGGTAGCCAATCTGCATGCGAATATCGGCGTTGCGGGGCTCTTCTGCCGCTGCCGCTCTAAACGCAGTTAGCGCCGAGGCCATATTCCCTGCTTTGAGGTGGGCAATGCCCAGGTTCAGCTGAATTCGGCTGGCCTGGGGGGCCAGGATAGCGGCTCGTTCTAAGGCGGCGATCGCCGCATCGGTATTGCCTTGCTGGAGCAAAATCAGGCCGATAGATTCGGCGGCTTGTAGGTTGTTGGGGTCTTGCTGCAAAAGCTTGGTGTAGATCGCCAGAGCCTCTTCAAAGGCTGCGGTTTGAAACAGCGCCGCGCCTAGCCCCAGTTGAGCCGCCTGGTTATCGGGCTGCAATCGTAGGATTTGCCGGTAGGCATTGCCTGCCGCTTCATACTCCCCCAGGTTGCTATGGGCATGGGCCAAACCAAAGTAAACAGCCAGATTGTTAGGCTCTAGCCCAATAGCGGTTTGAAAAGCGGCGATCGCCGCTTGAAAATTGCCCTGGCGAGCCTGAAGGTAGCCAATGGCCGAGAAGATTTTGGCATTGTCCTCAGCTAGACCAGCCGCGTGCTGGTAACGAGCGAGCGCCTCAGCCAGATCACCGGCTTCGACTAGCTCTGCCCCCGACTCTAGCAAGTCGGCCAGTTCATCGCGCTGGGCCTGCTCGCTCAACGCCTGGCCGGGGCTGTGAGCACCCGCCGGAGTGGCCACTATTAGCAGCCCTCCCATCGCCATACCCGCCAGGCCCAATAGTTTACCTGTACCTCTCAAGGGATTCTCCTTCGCGCTAAATTGAATTTTGAAATGTGGTGGGGCCGGTATAGCCCGAGAGCTGGGCAAGTTCCTCTAGGGTTTGTGTCCCCGACAGGCGCTCACCATTGATTTCCCAGGTGGGATAGCCGGTAATGCCAGCTTCCTGACACTCGGGGGTTTGCTCTTGCCCCTCGGGGGTAGCGCACTCTACGTAGGGCATAACCTGGCTGGCTTCTTGGCCAAACAGCTGCTTTTGGTCGTGGCAGTGGGGGCACCACCAGGCTCCGTAGAAAATAGCACCAGTGTCGGCCAGGTGCTGAGCCAAAGCCATTTCAGCCGGGCCAGATTGGGTGGTGATGGCAGGCCCCAGCTGATCGCCCGAGCCCTCGGCAACTGGGTTGTTGACATTGGCATAGACGCCCAGGGTGCCCACCACCACCAGAAATGCTGTAATGCTGCCAATAAAGAAGGGTTGAGATAGATCAGACCAATTTTGGCCGATGAGGGCAAGCAAAAACAGGCTGGTAGAGAGGAGCGCTGAGCCGATGCAATAAAGACAGGCCGCCTGGATTTCTGCGGTAAGCAGATACATGAGGTAGCCGCTAAAGACCATCATGGCGGTGCCGCCGATCAGCAGCAGGGGTTGGGTCAATCGGGTGAGTTTATCCCTGAGGTCTTTTTGCCCAGACCCATTGACCAGCAGGGGGGCGATCGCCATCACTGCCATACCCACGTAAGCCAAAAATCCAAACAGGGCCAGCGGCTGGCCAAACACCGTGGCATAGGGGCTAGAGAGCACGATGTCACAGCCCTTGGTAGGGCAGGCCGTGGCGCTACCCGTGAGCTTGTTGATCGTTAAGTAAGCGGTGACGACAGCGCCAACCGCCGCTAACCCCGCCATCAGAGGGCGGGCATAGCGATGAATCCAGGGAGTTGATTGTTTACGCGGCATGACTACACATCAATAAAAAACGTCAAAAAACCCAGAACTACGAGGACTAGACCTGTTGAGGTATGGCCACTGAGATTCCAGGTAGGGATTGCGGCAGACAACGATTTTGCCCGCTGCCAGCTCCAGTTCACGACCAACACCATGCCCAGTACCGTAACAACGGGGTACACCCCGGAGACCAGGGCAATGCCTTGCCATCCGAGCGCCCCTGCGGATAGGTAAAATGCACCAATTTCGAGGCACGGTGAGAAAAACATCGCGCTGGCAATGGCTACGACCGCTGCTACCTTACTGCGGCCAGAGGGGCTAACTGTGGCTACAACAGGGTGAGATTCGTCCGGAGAGCAGCATGGGACGCAGCGTTGACGCAGCGGTTTACTCAGGTAAACCAAGCCCAACCCAATCAGCACCGCCGGAGCGACCAGGTGCGTCACGATGTCGTAGTAGTCGGCAAACTGGTAGCCCAATAGCCCTACGGCCACCCCAATTAGGAGAGTGCTAACGGTGTGGGCCGAGCCGGTTAGGGCTGTAATCCATAGGGTTTCTTGCCGCGACCATCCTTCGGCCTTGCCCAACGCTACGAACGGTAGCCAGTGGCTGGGAATTAGCGGATGAATCAGGCTCAGGGCTAAGGTGCCCAGCACGATTTGAAGGGAGGCAGACATAACTAGAAATGGGTCTCGGTCAGGACATGAACTAGGGTGACATCCTGTGACGAATTGCTCAGATGAGGGTTTTGCCCCCACCTGAAAGCTAAGATTAGAGTATAAATACTCAGCACATAAGGAGGATGCCATGACACGGATTTCTATGGTTAGTGCAGTTGTCGCCGCTACGATCGCGATTTCTATGCAAGCTGTTGCATGGGGGCAGGGTAATCCTGCTGCGGTTAACTCCTCAGACATCGCTGATACTGTGATAGTCAACCACCACAACGGCACTCACGGCGGCCACCACCACGGCGGGTGCTGGTAACGGGGGGACGCTGCAATTCTCCGGAGAATGCTCATCTCAACCCGTTATCGAGGGTTCCGAATAATTCGACCCGCATTTAAGATGGCGAGCAGGGCAACGCCTACATCGGCAAACACGGCCTCCCAAAGGGTGGCCAAGCCGATCGCCCCCAGGGCAATAAAGAGGGCTTTGACGGCCATGGCAAGACTGATGTTCTGCCAAACAATGCGCCGGGTTTTGTGGGCGATTTGAACGGCTTCGGCCACCTTTGAGGGCGCATCGGTCATAATCACCACGTCGGCGGTTTCGATCGCCGCATCGGAGCCCAGCCCGCCCATGGCAATGCCCACATCGGCCCGAGCAATCACTGGGGCATCATTAATGCCGTCACCGACAAAAGCGACTTTTCCCTTGACTTGCTTGGCTTGATGGAGAAACGCCTCCAATGCCTCTACTTTGTCTTCCGGCAGCAGCTCGGCTCGATACTCGTCGAGGCCGAGCTTTTTGGCGATGCTGTCGGCCACTGACTGACTATCGCCAGTGAGCATGGCAGTGGCAATGCCCTGGGCATGGAGCGCCCGGATAGCTTCGACAGCATCCTCTTTCAGCTCATCGGCGATGATGATGCGGCCACTATATTCGCCATCCACGGCCAGGTGGGCCACGGTGCCGTCTACCACACAGACATCGTGGGGAATGGCTTCGCGGTGCAGGAGCCGATCATTGCCCGCCAGCACCACCCGACCGTTCACCGTGGCACGAATGCCGTGACCCGCAATTTCTTCGTAGTCTTGCACGCCGGAGGTATCGACGGTCTGTCCGTAGGCTTGACGAATCGACTGCGCCACCGGATGGTTAGACTGCGACTCGACCTGGACCGCTAACTCCAGTAGTTGGTGCTTCTTCAGGCCGTTGTGAGTCACCACATCCGTTACGCGAAAGTTGCCCTGGGTGAGGGTGCCGGTTTTGTCGAACACAACCGTTTTTACCTGGGCCAGGGTGTCTAAATAGGTGGAGCCTTTGACCAAAATGCCGCGTTTGGCGGCACCGCCCACCCCGCCAAAGTAGCCGAGGGGAATGCTGATCACTAACCCGCAGGGGCAGGAGATCACCAGCAGCACCAGGGCGCGATAGACCCACTGGGCCTGGGTAGCCCCCTCAATGAACAAGGGCGGCAAAATCGCCACCGCCAGAGATAGAAACACCACTACAGGGGTGTAATACCGCGCAAAGCGGGTGATGAATTTTTCAGTGTCGGCTTTTTTGCTGCTGGCGTTTTCGACCAGTTCCAAAATTCTGGCGATCGACGACTCACCAAAGGGTTTGGTCACCCGTACCGTGAGCAGCCCCGACTGGTTGATCATCCCGGCCAGCAAAGTTTCACCGGGGGCAACGGTGCGAGGCACCGATTCGCCCGTTAAAGCGGAGGTATCAACTAGGGATTTGCCCTCCAGAATGTCGCCATCCAGGGGCACTTTTTCGCCGGGGCGCACCACAATCACATCCCCAACCCGCACGGTCTCGGGGGCAACGGTACGGATGTCGCCGTCAACACTGAGGTTAGCGGTGTCAGGCCGCACCTCTAGCAGGGCTTTGATCGAGCGGCGCGATCGCCCCACCGAGTAGCCCTGAAATAGTTCTCCCACCTGGAAGAACAGCATCACGGCAACGGCTTCGGGAATTTCATGGATGGCGATCGCCCCCAGAGTTGCGATCGTCATCAGAAAGTTTTCGTCAAAGACGCGCCCCCGCAAAATGTTGCGCCCCGCCGTGGTCAGCACAGTCCAGCCGCTGATTAGATAAGCCGGAATCAGCACCGCGTATTCAGCGATGGCGAAGGAGGTGTTGTGCAGCGCCTCGTTGAAAATTAGCCCGATGAGGAAGAGAATGGTGGCGATCGCGATCGGCGTCAACTCTTGCCGCAGGCTGAAGTCACTTGAATCTTGGCTGTGGCCGTGGTCAGACCCACAGCAGTCGTCATGGGCGTTTACCGCAGCTTTAGGGGTGGGGCCGGGGCTGTCGCAACAAGCCTGGGAGTGAGAGTCTGCCATAGCGGCACCTTTGAAAAGCTATTGAACATCTGAAAGACTATTCAGATGGTACAGTAAGTATCGTACGCTGTCATGCTCTTTGCAAAAGGCTAGTCTTAGAGGTAAGGCACCCGTCGTTCCCGGCAGGGATGGAAACATCTGACGTAGACCCACCAGCCGTTAGGATTAACTGGCGAGTGTCTCCCACAAAATTTTCTGTACGCCCCGATGAGTTCTATTGAGTCAACGGTTACAGACCAGTACAACCAGATCGCCAATGTCTACGATCGGCGCTGGAAGCGATATGTCACGAATACGCTGAACTTTTTCAAGGCATGGGCTGAGATTGCCCCGACGGCAGCAGTATTAGATATTGCCTGTGGCACAGGTGAGCTAGAGCGTTTGCTTTTACAAAACAACCCAACTCAAATCATCACTGGCATCGACATCTCTGAGCAAATGTTGGTTCAAGCCCAGCAAAAACTCGAACGCTATCCAAACATTACCTTTAAAGAGGCATCAGCATCGGATTTACCGTTTCCAGCTCAGTCGTTCGATGTTGTAGTTTCTGCCAATGCCTTTCACTATTTTTCAGATCCACAGGCTGCTTTAGCTGAGATGAAGCGCGTGCTCAAGCCAGAAGGAAAGCTAGTAATTTTAGACTGGTGTAGAGACTTTTGGTTTTGCAGACTGTGTGATTGGGTACTGCAAAGAATTGACCCGGCCCATCAGCAATGCTATAGCGAGGCTGAACTGCACACTCTCTTAGAAAATGCCGAATTTTGTATATCGCGTGCTCAACGAGTGCGATTTGATGTAATTTGGGGCCTGATGGCAGTAGCGGCTCTGAGCGCTTCCCCAGTACAAGAACTTTAGTCTGCCTCGAAAACCAAGGCATCGAGAGACAAACTGTCGAGGATCTGAGACACCGACTCAACTTGATGCATAATTGGGCGATAAATAGGCCGTTGACTGTGCCTGTGCAGAGGAGATATGTCGTGACAGCATTGAGCAAACTGGGTCATCTCTGGCGTCGTGCGAGGTTTTTACGGATAGCGTTTTGCCTCGGCCTGGGGCTCTTTCTGACCCTGCACTGGCCTGGTTCATCGGCTCCTGCCTTCGCCCAAGACACGGTTGCGTTTTGGCGGCAGGCGTCCTTCCCCGTCGAAAATTTTCAGGCTTACACCTCCGCATTTGGCTATAGAACTTCTCCCACTGGCGGCGGGGAATCTCAGTTTCACTACGGGCTAGACCTGGCCGCACCCCAGGGCAGCTTTGTGCGCAACTGGTGGAACGGCAAGGTGATCGAAGTCTCTGACCACACCACCTGTGGCACCTCTGCCGTCATTCGGTCGGGCCAGTGGGAGCATCGCTATTGTCATATGAGCGGTCGGGTCGAAGTCTCAAATGGCAAGCGCTATTTGGTTGATCCAGACGGGGGCATTCGCTATGAGCAGGGGCAAGACTTGTCCACTGGGGCACGACTGGGCCGCGTCGGCATGACGGGGCGCACCACCGGCCCACACCTCCATTGGATGCTGAAATACGACGGCAATTGGGTTGACCCTGGGTTGGTGCTAAGGGCCATGTATGACGCTCAGCAAGCGGGTTAAACGGGCACCTTTGGCATGATTCAACTGCATAAGCTGGTTCACTATCCTGCCCCGGTGAGGATTTTCTGCTTTCTGCTACTGCTAGCGCTAGTTTGGGTGCCCATCGCCCTACCTCTCTACGCGTGGCTGGGCACTGATGGCTCCCTGAGCGTTATTCCCTTAGTTTTGCTCTACGTCTTGTTTATGGTATGGCTGGTACCGTGGGGTCGCCGCGTGCATGGCCAAGCTCAACCGCTGCGCACCCACGGTCTAGGGGCATCGGCCCGCTATGGGCGAGAGCTGGCAATTGGGGTAGTTGTGGGCCTGGTGAGCCTGGGGCTGCTATTTACCCTAGAGGGCGGGTTGGGTTGGCTGACCTGGCAACCGGCACCGCCCACCCTAGGGCGAATTGCCCTGGAGGGGTTGCTGGTGGGCCTGGGTGTTGGCCTGGCCGAAGAGCTGCTCTTTCGTGGCTGGCTGCTGGATGAACTGCGCTACGACTGGGGCTTTACTCCGGCACTGTGGGCCAGCGGCACGATCTATGCGGCGCTGCACTTTATCAAACCCTGGGAGGCCATTGTGAAAGAGCTGCCTAGCTTTCCGGGCCTACTGCTGCTGGGGCTGACCCTGGGCTGGGCACGCCAGCGCACTGCCGGACGCCTGGGGCTGGCCATTGGGCTGCATGGGGGGCTGGTGGCGGGCTATTACCTGATCGATGTGGGCGATTTAGCGATCTACACCGGGCGAGTGCCGGAATGGGTGACGGGTCTGAACCAAAACCCGCTAGCCGGAGCAATGGGAGTTCTGTTTCTTGCCCTGATTAGCGCTGGTATTCGGTACATTCCAAGCGCTTCCCGATGAGGCTTTCGCTATTGTGCTCTTACCGCCCGTGGGCCTGGGCTCTGCCGATTGTAGAGCAGGATAAAATCCGCTGGGGTTTGGGCTTGCCCGAATGAACGGCTGCAAAACTGCCTACCAATATCTCAACTCACCATGAGCTGGAAATCTCGCCTGCTGCGTCTAAGTCTCTGGGGATTGCCCCTCCCTCTAGTAGTTCTCAATGGCTAGGCGCTACTGCTGCTATTTGACTACTTTCGCAACATTGTCACCGTGGTGATAGTACAACTGCCTCTATACGAGCAAAAGAAGCTAAAACGTAAATTAGCATTGACCTCTTGATCTAGGCACTGAAGCTAGCTTACTTGCTTAACTTCTCAACAGGCGCAAACCACTGAGGGTGACGATAACAGTAGAGCCTTCATGGCCCAACACGCCCATTGGTAGGGTGATATGCCCGCTCAAGGTACCCGCGATGAGTACCCCAATCAGCCCAAGGGCAAAGCCGATGTTTTGTCGCACGATCGCCCGTGCCCGCCGCCCTAGGCCAATAGCGTGTTCTAGCTTTTCTAGGCGATCGGCCATGAGCACAATATCGGCGGTCTCTAGGGCCACATCGCTGCCCGCAGCGCCCATGGCAATGCCGACCGTGGCCAGAGCCAGGGCGGGGGCATCGTTAATGCCATCGCCGACCATCGCCACGCTGCCATACTGCTGCTGCAATTGCCGTAGAACCGTGACCTTATCTTCAGGCATTAAATCGGCATGCACCTGATCTACCCCCAGCTGTTGGGCCATACTGTGAGCCGTGCGGGCATTGTCACCCGTTAGCATTACCACTTGCTCAATGCCCAGGTGCTTAAGGCGGGCGATCGCCCTGGCCGCCTCTGGACGCACTCGGTCGGCCACCGCAATCAAGCCCAGCACTGGGCCGCCGTGGGCCACCCAAACCACGGTTTTGCCCTCTGCCTCCCACTGCTGGCTTTGCTTCGCTAGATGAGAGGAAACGGCCTGCCCACGAGCTTGAACCTGGGCACTAACAAAGGCTGCTTTACCTACCACCGCAGACCGCCCAGCTACCTCCCCTGTGATGCCCTGACCTACCTGGGCTTGTCCGTTAATCGCCGCTGGCCAGGTCAGGGCTCGGCGCTGCGCCGCTTGCACAATCGCCGCACCAATGGGATGCTCCGAAAGGCTCTCGAGGGCGGCGGCCACGGTGAGCAGCTCATCCGGATCGTCAGCCAGCACATTCACCACGTCGAGCTGTCCGGTCGTGAGGGTGCCGGTTTTGTCAAAGGCGATCGCTCTGATTTGGCCCATCTGCTCCAGCTGCGCCCCATTTTTGAATAAAATGCCCTGTCGCGCCCCGTTAGCAATACCAGAGAGCAGGGTCGGCATGATTGAGGCCATCAGCGCACAGGGGGAGGCCACGACCAAAAACACCAGGGCGCGGTAGATTGTTTCCTCCCAGCCCCAGCCCAGCAGCAGGGGCGGCAGCGTGGACAGCAAAACGCCCACCGTCACAATCACCTGGGCGTAGCGACGCTCAAACCGCTCCATAAATTTTTGGGAGGGAGGCGCTTCGGTTTGGGCCTGCTGCACTAGGCGAATCACGCGTTGAATCAAGCTGCTTTCCGGCGGCTGGTGGAGCGTTAGGCGCAGCGCACCGTAGCCGTTGAGGGTGCCCGCCAAAACCTCGTCGCCCACGGTTTTCTCTACAGGAATAGATTCCCCCGTAATCGACGCCTGGTTCACCGTGCTGAAGCCTTCGGCCACGACCCCATCGGTAGGCACCAGTTCCCCCGGTTTGACCAAAACCTGATCGCCGACTTGCAGCGCTGAGATTGGCATGATCTGCTCTTGCCCCTGGCGAATCACCGTTGCGGTGTCAGCCGTCAGGCTCATTAACCCTTGAATATTTCGCCCCGTTCGTCCCATGGCATAGCCCTCTAGGGCACCACTAATGGCAAAAATCAGAATCAGGACGGCCCCATCGACAATTAAGTTGTACTCCCGCTGCCACAGACCCAGGCTGGCGGCCCCGAGGGCAGCGATAATCATTAGCAGGTCTACATCCAGCTCTTTTTCCTGCACCAGCGTGGTCAAGCCCTCACGGGCGCTCTCAAATCCACCAATGACGTAGGCCGCCGCTAGAAACAGCAGGGCACCCCCCACCCAGCCCAGGGCCAGGGTTTGCCAGCCCAACCCCACTAAAACCGCACAGGCGATCGCCGCCACCGCCTCGGGGTGCTCGTCAAACAAACCTTTGCACAGGTGGCCGAATCGAGACTTCGACAGAGCATTCAACGGGGCAGTAGACACCATAGGCCAACCTGAGAAATCTTCACTCTGTCAGGCTAAACCTTGACATTGACACCAATGTCAAGGTTTAGCGTAAGCTAAGCCTATGACGACTGAATTTCTGACCATCAAAGAACTCACTGATGCGGTAGGCGGAGGCGTCACCCCTCGCATGGTGCGGCACTATCACACCCTGGGGTTACTGCCTCCCGTTCCCCGCTCAGAGAGCAACTACCGACTTTACACCCAGCGGGATATACAGCGATTACAGCGAGTGATAGCGCTTAAACAGCAGGGCTTTCAGCTCTCTCACATTGGGCAAATTCTAGAGAGTGACTCTGAAGCCACCGCAGACGCGAGCCTAATGACCCAGCTACAGCAGCAGTATCAGGCTGTGATGCAGCAGATTGCCCGCCTGCGCCATACCGCTTCGGCCCTGGAGGGGCTGCTGGGGCGCGATCTAGATTGTCAACGCACCCAGGCTCAAGCTCTGGCTCAGCTCAAGCAGCTCGATGTAGACACCCAGGCGGGTCTAAGCCAGATCGATCAGCTCTGGGCTAGCCTCGATGCCGAAACCACCGCCCACCCCGAAGCCTTTCAGGAATCGCTTCAGCGCCTGCTGCCTAACCTCTCGCACTATTCTGAAATTACCCAGCATTTGATCCAACAGCTGGTGCTGGCCTGCGGTGATGTGAGCTTAGTTAACCTCATCCAAATTAGTGGCGATGCGATCGCCGCAGCACGCACCGCTCTCAGCAGTGGGTGTGAGATCATTACCGATGTGCCTGTGGTAGCCACGGCGATTGATCAAACTCGGCTAGCCGCTTTGGGCTGTCCGGTTACAACCTTGATTGACGATCCTCACATTACCGCCGCCAACGAGGCTGAACAGGCTTTTTGGCTCCAGAAACGCTGGCAGCAACCATTACATGACTGTCTATCCGGTAGTGTGCTGGTCATTGGCTATGCCCCTTCAGTGCTGCTCACCGTCTGTCAGTTAATAGAGCAACAGCGTTTTCAACCGGCTCTGGTAATTGGTATGCCTATTGGCTTTAATCACGCCCCTGCTGCCAAGCGGCGACTGATGGCAACATCCATCCCTTACATTACGATTCAAGGAAGCCTTGGCGGCGGGCTCTTGGCTGCTGTAACTTTGAACGCCTTAATCGAAACACTGCTTGAGAAGCCAGATTGCCACTGCTATCTGACTCGGCCCTAAAAGCTATAGATAGCCCTAAGCAACGATACTTCGTTTAGTTTTAGTACTCATGCTTAGAGCGTCTACAACAGATAAAGGGGCATAGGACAGATCCTGATCGCTACTGCTGCGTAAACGCGTTTAACTGCTGTAGGCTTACTCAGTAGAGCTTGGCTTCTCTGCTGCATTCAAGATTTACCATGGGAAACCGCTCGGCTCGGTTTTACACGCTGCTCTCCATCGGGGCTGCTGTTTTAACAATTTTGCTGAAAACAACGGCCTACCTGCTGACTGGTTCGGTGGGACTACTGTCTGATGCTGCTGAATCGGTGGTGAACCTGGTGGCTGCGATCGTCGCGACCTGGGCCGTGACGTTTGCGGCTAAACCGCCGGATGAAGACCATGCCTTTGGGCATTTCAAGGCGGAATATTTTTCTAGCGGCGTCGAGAGTGTGTTGATTTTGGTGGCGGCGGGCAGCATTGCCTTTGCTGCCTGGGGTCGGCTGTTTGACCCGCAACCCCTAGAGCAGGTGGGCATTGGCTTAGCCCTATCGCTGGCGGCAACGGCGATCAATGGGACGTTGGCTATCGTTATGCTGCGGGCCAGTCGGCGGCTGCGCTCTATTACTCTGCGGGCAGATGCACACCATCTACTGACCGATGTCTGGACATCGGTAGGGGTCGTGGTGGGGGTAATTCTGATTCCCACTACGGGTTGGCTAATTCTTGACCCGATTATTGCCTTGGTTGTCGCGGCAAATATTGTTTGGGCGGGGCTGAGATTGCTGCGCGAAACGGGAATGGGTCTTTTAGATACGGCCTTACCGGCTGAGGAGCGTCAAATTGTTGCCGATACTTTGCAGCCTTTTGAGGCTGAGGGAATTCAATTTCATGCATTAAGAACTCGGGTGGCTGGTGCCCGGCGGTTTGTCTCGGTACATGTGTTGGTGCCAGGTAGTTGGACGGTCAAACAGGGACATGACCTCTGTGAAGTAATTGAGCTGGCGATCGCCCGCTCTCTACCCGGCACATTTATATTCACCCATCTAGAACCTTCAGAAGACCCGGTTTCGTGGGCAGACCAGTCCTTGGAACGTTAACCACTTGAGGTTTAACCGACCACGCTAGCCTGCCTAAAACTGTTTTCATCACCCCTCTTCCGCATTCAAACAACTATGGAAGAGGACTTTTAACTTTTACTTATTTTGCTTCATCAACCATCTGGATAGTTCTTTCTTCAACCTCTTCAGCAATTCGAGTTAATTCCGGATCCTGAGACAGAGCTGCAAGCATTTGGGCAGGCTTGATCAAACCGATCTTCGTTGTACCTTTTTCGGTAAAGACCGAGATCCGACAGGGTAATGCCATATTCAGTCGCATATCCGTTGCCATGACGGCGGCGGCTTGCTGCGGATTGCAAACCTCAAACACCTTGCACTGCGCTTCAAACTCAATGCCTTTACCACGCAGTGTTGCCCCCAAGTCGTGAATATGGAGAACGCCAAAGCCATGATGCTTAACGGCCAATTCAAGATCGGTGGCGGCCTGTTCAAAGGGTTTTGTCGTTTCGACTATGTAGTACATGAATACTTGCTTGGGGGTGAGAGTGAACATTTTTGCCTACAGATCGTAGTGAAGTCACCGTGACTCGATAACCTTCAAAAGAGGGATTACGTCACTCATCTAGGTGCGCGGCGACTTCCCGGTAGAGGGACATGATGTGATCGTCAGCCAGGCCATAGTAGACGTTGCGGCCTTGGCGACGGTAGGTGACTAGACGCTGCGATCGCAGCACCCGCAGTTGGTGCGACACCGCCGATTCACCCATTTTCACCGCAGCGGCCAGATCGCACACACAGAGTTCTTGCTGAGCTAGAGCCGACAGTAGCTTGAGCCGGTGGGGGTCAGAGAGGGCGCTAAAAAACTCCGCCATCCGCTGGGCCTTTGCGGTGCTGAGCACCTCGGGCTGAACCTGGCGAACGTTGTCTAAATGCACCAGCGACTCGTCACAACTGACGTCACAACTGGGGGCATCAACGGCTTGAATTGTAGAGTTCTCTGTAGAGCGAGAATGAGCCATCGATTAGGTTTCCTGGCTTTTTCTCTATGATACTGAGAATCGTTACCACTGAACATCTGTTCAGAGGATTGAGGGCGTTGACCTCACGGGGTTTGCTCACTCCCCTGCTGCACCTGCTGCATGAAGTACAGGGTTTGCTGATAGCCTTGGCGATCGCCCTGGGCCTGAAACAGCGCCGCCGCCTGGCGCAAGTCGGCCATGGCGGCTTGGGAGTCGCCGAGCTGGTACTGCAAGATACCGCGATTGCCGTAGGCTTCAGCTAGCTCAGGGTTGAGGCGGAGCGCGGTATTGAAATCTGAGAGGGCGGCTTCGCCATTGCCCAGCTCGGTATAAATTTTGCCTCGGTTGTAGTAAGCATCGGCGTTGTCGGGGGCCAGGGCAATTGCGGCGTCTAGGTCGCTGAGGGCCTGGGGTAAGTTGCCGGTGGCGGCCAAGACAAGGCCGCGATCTAGATAGGGCTGGACAACATCAGGGGCTAGCGCAATGGCCTGGGTCAGATCGGCGATCGCCGCCTCGGCATTGGTCATGTGAGCGTGGGCTTCTCCCCGGTTGTACAGGGTTTCTGGATGGTCGGGGCGAAGCTGAAGCGCTCTGGAAAAGTCAGCGATGGCGAGCTGATAATCGCCCAGGTCGTGGTAGGCAATGCCGCGATGGAAATAGGCATCAGCACTGCTGGCATCGGCTTGAATCGCCTGGCTGTAGGTGGCGATCGCTGCCTCTAGCTGCCCCTGCTCCGCCTGCTGGCGGCCTTGATTCAGGAGATTGACGGCAACTTGCTCTACCGCGTGGGCAGGCCTTATCCCCACAGCACTTCCAGGGGCTACCACAACGGCCATTCCTAGAGCGATCGCTAACATTCTTTGGATCTGCATGGCTTCTCTCCTAACCGCACGACTGAGCTATGGGTCTTAACCGTGAGCCTGTACCGTAAGGCCCAGGCACGACTGCAAACCAGCGCCTTGTGACGCTTTACAAGCTGAGCTAACCCCATGAATCCGAGCCCCCATGAATCCGAGCCTATGGCGTTTCTGAGGCGAACCTTCACGCTTGGGGTAGAGCCTGCCTCCTACAGTGTAGCGACCGTTTTGAGGATGAGATTTTCTCTGAAACAAGATGAAAGGGGCGATCGTGATGCCGTAAAATCAGGCAAAATCAAAGGCTGACCCAGCGCACTGTGAGATGCTGCATGAAACAATACCGACCTCTGGTGAGCCTAATCGGCATGGTAGGTGGGCTACTGCTGGCGCTTCCAGTCGAAGCCGCTCAGTTTAGAACCTGGCGCTTTGACCCTCAGCAAAACCGGCTAGAGTTTTCGACCGATGCCGCCGTGCAGCCCAGGGCGCAGCTTCTCTTTAACCCCACCCGCATTGTGGTGGACTTGCCCGGCACCACCCTAGAGCAGCGGACGATTAACCAGGCCGTTGGCGGCGCTGTTAAAGCTATTCGCATTGGGCAGGTTGATGCTCAAACTACCCGGCTGGTTATTGAGCTAGCCCCTGGCTACACCCTTAACCCAGACCAGGTCGTGGTACGGGGGGAAACGCCACAGCAGTGGGTAGTGCAACTGCCCCCGCCCCAAGGTGTAACGCCTCCTCAGGCTACCCCCAGCCAAGTCAATGCCACCCCAGTCGCTGGAGCCGCTACCCAGGTTGAAGGCATACGCACTACCCCCGATGGCTTTTTCATCCGCACCTCTGGGGCAAGCCCAAGGTTGACGGTCGTGCGCAGCAGTGGCACTCAGGTAGTGCTTCAGCTCGAAAATGCTGCCGTGGCGGCAGCCCTAACCGGGCAAACTCTACCCGCCAATCAGTTTGGGGTCACCGCTTGGGATATTCAGCCGGTGAGCGCAGCGGTGCCGACTCTGCAAATTACCCTCACGGTGCCCGCCAACAGTGCCGAATGGCAAGCCTCGGTGAGCAACGGCAGCGGCATTGTGATTTTGCCGCCCAGGGGAGTCGCGATCGCCGCTGTCCCAGCCAGCCCAGTCGCGGCATCGGCTCAGGCACCCGCAGCTGTGTCGCCCCCCATTGCCGTACAACCGCCGTCTCAAGCTCCGGTGGTGCCCCCCCAGCCTGAGCCCATGATACCGGCTACCCCAGCGGTGCCCCCACCGAGTAGCGGCATTCCCAAGCAGGCGGTCACCATTGTGATCGACCCAGGCCATGGCGGGCGAGATCCGGGGGCGATCGGCGTGGGTGGCCTGCGCGAAAAAGATGTGGTCTCGGCGATTGCCTACGAAGTCGCCAGAATTTTAGAACAAAGCGGTGCGCAGGTGGTTCTGACTCGCTCCGACGATCGGGAGATGGACTTAGCCCCTCGGGTGCAAATTGCCGAGCGGGCCAATGCCGATCTCTTTGTCAGCATTCACGCCAACTCCATCAGCCTGAGTAGGCCCGAGGTAAACGGGCTTGAGACCTACTACCACAGCTCAGGGAATCGTCTCGCCCAGGTGATTCATCAATCTATTTTGCGTCTGGTGACCATGCCCGATCGCGGGGTGCGCCAGGCTCGTTTTCATGTTCTCGTAAACACCTCTATGCCATCGGTTTTAGTCGAGACCGGGTTTGTCACTGGGGCTCAAGATGCCCGTAATTTCAACGACCCGGCCTGGCGCAGCCGCATGGCTCAGGGCATTGCCGCAGGCATTTTGCAGTACGCCCAGCGATCGCTCTAGCTCTCAACTCTCCCTGCTGCGGGGCAAACCATCGCCAGGGCGAGAGCGCAGCAGCAGATGGGCCACCAGCGCCATAATCGGCAGCTCTAGCAGCGGGCCGATTACCAGGGTTAGGGCAATCAAAGGGCGATCGCCAAAGGCTGCTGCTGCCACCGCCAGCGCCACCGGAGAATTCCGCGCTAGGGTCGTGCAAGTCAGGCAAACTACCTCTGGATACGCCAGCCGCA
Organism: Nodosilinea sp. AN01ver1; assembly: GCF_050565655.1. Lineage (NCBI taxonomy): Bacteria > Bacillati > Cyanobacteriota > Cyanophyceae > Nodosilineales > Nodosilineaceae > Nodosilinea > Nodosilinea sp. AN01ver1. Next base: position 31,010 of record NZ_JBNXVS010000012.1, read on the forward strand.
ACCGCCGCCCCAGCCATTGAGCCAGCACGAAGTTAATCACAAAAAACGAACCAATAGGCAGCAGCAACCACAGCAGCAGATCTAGACGCTGAAGTAACGCCTCGCCTTCGGCGGCAAAGATAGCCACAACGGCCAAGTTCAAACAGAGGAGCTGTACCATCGCCACCTGCGGCAGCTTTTGGTGGGGCCTGGTTGGCCCCCTTAGCCAGCTTATGCCGTAGCGAGACAGCAGCGCCAATGCCAGCGGAATCAGCAGAACGGTGGCTATTTTGCCCGCCAATACCCCAAGATCGAGTGAGACCAGCGCCTGGGCAAATAGGGCCAGATAGACGGGCAACAGCACCATCTGCAAGACAAAGTTCAGCGGTAGTAGAGCCGTCGCGAGGCTGACATTGCCCTTGGCAATGCCGGTAAACACCAGATACCAATCAGTACAAGGGGTCACCATCAACATCAGCAGGCCCACCCGCAAATCGGGCGCATCTCGCAGAAACAGCGCCCCCAAACCCCAAGCCAGCAGGGGTGTCCAAACAAAGTTGACCGCCAGGCTGGCAAGGGTCACACGGTAGTTGCCAAAAGCTCTACCCAGGTGCCGCAGCGGAATTGGCAGAAACGCCGCGTACAGCATCCCCATCAACAGCGGTGTAATGAGATGGTCTGCCAGGGCAGCAACGTCGCCAATCTGCGCCAGACCTAGCCCCAGTAGCACCGAAAGCAGAATTAGCAGGGGCTGCGATCGCTCAAACCAGGTCATGGTTAGGGTATCTGTGGTTGCAATTTTGCGGTCGATTAGTGATTATGCCGCAGTGACTCCTGCATTTCTCCCGTGGGGTCATCGCAACACTCAGACCAAACTATCTCATCTACAGGAGTCTCACCATAACGCGTAAGATTCCCCATAGCAAAGAAACCTGTATACCTCATTATCATGAGCCTTGTAATATTCTCAGCGACTCTCTTCCAGAAAGGTTAGCAACTATGTACTTCACCATGAATCTGGGACAGTATTAGTTATCCTTCGCTCTGGTTAAATCTCGAACGATTGGATCTGAATGTTATGACCTTACAGGCTGAATTTGACGCCTGGCAAACCAAATGGTGAGCGGAGGCACTAGAAACCACATTGACAATGGCACTAACCCAGTGCCTAAAATCGGAATTGTTGGCATGGACTCGGCATAAGTCCACCGATTGAGGGGGCCAGTAGCCAAGGCTTCGGCAACAACGGTGATAACCACTCCTACGAGGATAAAAACACCCATTTGGCTACGGTTTGGGTAACGTAACCATTGACGAGACTTCGATAGAGCTGCAACGGCCCAAAATGCAATCAATATAATTACGACATCTCCGACTGTAGCGAGGGTGCAATTTCTGACTATATCGAAGTGGGAGTATCCAGCCGGAATTTGGTAAAACCGCATTTGCTGAATTTCCCAAAAGAAAGACAGCAGATAAGAGAATATGGCAATATTGACCTCGGGTAAATTTAGCCAATTCGAGGGACTATAATAGTTCATGGCTTTAAGCTTATTTGTAATAAATTAGGCTTGATCGGACAGTTTCTCAAATAGCCTCTAGACAATTCAGAGCCAGGCCCACTTCTTCAATCAGGCTGCAAATTTTAACGTCGGATGGCTTGTCTAGAGGACGGGCGGCCCAGCTCGTGCGGTAGGTTTCTAGCATGGTTTTACGGGCGGTGGCCTGCTGAATTTCTTGCTCCAGGGTCGCAATTTTGCAGTCGATTAGCGTTTTAACCAGGGTGCAGACCGGCTCCCCCTGCTTGCGAACATCAAACACCTGCTGAATTTCTGCCAGGGAAAACTGCAATGTCTGGGCCTGCTTAATGAATAGCAGACGAGTAACGGCTTCGTCATCGTAATAGCGATAGCCATTCTCAGCTTTGCTCACCGATTCTAGTAGGTGCAGCGACTCGTAGTAGCGAATGGTGGCTACCGTCACGTGGGCCTGTTTGGCCAGCTCGCCTATTTTGAGGAGTTTCTTCATTGTCTGAGCAGGCCATCCTTTTAGAAAAAGACCGATTGGGGATGCGCGACCATTGTCGCTAGAGCTAGCTTAGTGCAAGTTTGGGGGGTTGACTCTCAAGCCAACCTCAGGGTTTACCTTATGGAAAGTCTCGTCTAGAGGCCGTTTGATTCACCATTCTTACCAAAGAGGTCAATTCCGATGCTCAAAGTTCCTCAGATTAAGAGGCTCTCCCTGGCGGCTGTTTCTGCCCTTGTTCTGACCGCTGCCGTGGCTGGCGTTGCTGCTGCCGCCCCCTGCCTGTTCCCCACCCCTGATTGCCCCCCCTCTAACTGCGACTAAGCTAAAGACGATAAGGCTGTTTTAGAGACCAGATAGCCTCTCAAGCCGCCCGCAGTGCCCATGCTAAAAGCGTCTTTCCAGCTTGGGCAGTACACGGACTCATACCTGTACCAGCAACCTAGCCCACACCAGATCTAACGCGCTTGTAGCGCTCAAACAAGTGGTGGCTAGGTTGTCTGGCTAAAATTTTACCAGCAGCGCGGTGCTGTACATCACAAGTAGCCCGGTCGTAAAGCCAGCCAAACTCAGCCCTGCCAAGCCAGAGAGGCTTGACCGATGCAGTTGCTGCTGTAGGTAAGTGCCTAGTTCTACAATCACCTGCAAAATCGCTCCTGCACCAATGCCCAAGAATAGGGCCGCCCAATGGGGAGAAAAAGCAAAAGCCCCCACCCACAGCCCCACTACAGCAGGGAGTCCAGCCAGGGCGGCCAGCGCCACACAGGTCTGCCAGCGCAGTTTTTGCTTGAGCAGCGGCGCGACAATGCCCAGTCCTTCAGTCAGGTTGTGGAGCGTAAAGCCAATCACCAGAAATGAACCCAAGGCAATTTCCCCCAGGGCAAAGGCGGTGCCGATCGCCAGCCCTTCGCCCAGATTGTGCAGGCCAATACCTAGGGCCATGTAGGTAGAGAGCGCAGAGCCTTCGGGCGGTTTGCCTCGGCGTCGGCCCACGACAAATAGGGCCAGACCAGCCACTGTAGCTGCAAACCAGACCAGGGCTTGGCCTTGAAACGCGATCGCCGCCTTTCCGGCCAGCTCCAGCCCTTCCTGCAAGGTGTCTACCAGCAAAAAGGCTAGCATCCCCAATGTCAGGGTTAAAACAAAGGTCAGCCCCCGCTGGCCCAGCACTTTCAAATAGGGGTAGCACAACATGCCTAGCCCCACCGGCACCAGGCCCACATAGAGCCCCAGCCAGCCATAGCCCAGCAGCGTTGCCAGAGACAGAGCGGGTGTAGGTAGAGCAACGTCAATGGGGTGGGCAACGACAACACCCGTGTTGGTCAAGAACTGAACGTGATGCGCTTCACCCTCTACCCAGGGGTATGGAATTTGCACCGTTGCCGTCGCCAGTCTCCGGATCGGGCCAGGAGGCTGCTGGGTAAATGCCCAATAGGCACCATCCACTTGAACCTGGGCAATGGTCATGGGAGCTGAACCCTCCGCCCGCACCTTGAGGGTGATGCCCCGATCATTGAGCACGGTACGCTCCACAATCAGGGACTCCAGCGGCGGTGCATTCAAGTTGAGCAACCGGGCCGGGCTCAGGGTCAGCAGCAGGGCTGCCAGCCCGGACAACAAGAGGGGCGGCAACACCCAGCGCCAGGGCAAAGCCTTCATGCCACCACCTCAAAGGCACTCATCCAGCCCAGTTCGGCAAATTCGGCTTGGTGAGCGTGAAACATATAGAGTCCTGGCTCAAAGTCTACAAAGGAGCATTCGATGATGCCCCGCTGCGCCTGACAGAGCATGACGGTATCAACGGTGCGGTGGGTAGGGGTTAGGGTGGTGCCATGGTCGTAGTAGTCGAAGAAATTGGCGTGCAGGTGAAAGGAGTTAATCGGGTCAAACTCGGTCACGTTAATTAGATAGACGCGCACTGGGCGATCGCGCTCAATGCGAATCGGCTGCTTCATATAGGCGTGGGGAATGGAATTAACCGCGTAGACTTCGTTCTCCTCATCAAAATTGGTGTCAAAGGCGTTCATCACCATCATCAACTCCTGCCAGCGCTGGTTTTCTGGGGAGCCCAGCAGGCGCGATCGGGCAACATCTGCCTGGTCGGGGTGCCACTGAGGGTCAGGGTCAACGATAAAGGCCCCGTAGAGCCCTTTGTGGAGATGGCGCTTAAACGGCACAGAATGACAGTGGTAGAGGTGGCAGCCAAAGGGTTTTGCATCAAACTCGTAGGTCACTGTTTGCCCCGGCGCAGCCTCCATCACTCCTGGAATGCCATCCTGCCTGGCTCCATGAATGCCGTGAAAGTGCAGGGTGTGTAGGTGAGTGCCCTGATTGGTAAAGCGAATGCGAATGCGATCGCCCTCCGTGACCCGAATGGTTGGCCCCGGCACTTGGTCGTTGTACGTCCAGGCGGGATAGAACACCCCCGGAGCCACCTCAATTTCTCGCTCGACGGCAGTAATGTCGTACTCTCGCAGTCGCTGCCCAGTAGGCAGCATTGAGACATGTCCTCCATTCCACTGGGTCAGCAGTACGTGAGGGTCAAAGCCATTTCTAAGGTGATCAACCTCGCCTAGGGTAGTCATGCCCTGGTGATGAAGATCCGGAGCAGTCTGGGCACGCTCCTGAGCCAGTGCCGGTTGGCTAAACCGTCTACCCAACCAGGTGCCAGCCCCTAGAAGCCCGGCTCCAAGGAGCGATCGCCGCTGTACATGCCAATCCATTGCTTTTCATAATTGTTTCATAATCACAAGCATAGTGGATGGCGAGGACTTTTCATATTTATTTCATAATTGAGACGCCGCAGTCGCTAGGTTAGGGCTGCGGCTAGCTCTGGGTTATCGGCGATGGCTCTCTACCGCGTCCATCCTGGCATGGCAGCCCATACCGGTGGAGCCGCCAATTAGCGACATACCGAATAGCGCGACCAAAATTACTGCCGCCATCGCACCGCCCTTAGCTAGCCAAGAGAAGCTGGCAGGGCGTAATGTCGCCTGAATCTGTTGTGATTGAATCTGTTGCGCTGCCTGACAAATATACTCCGGCCCAATGTTAGCCTCGGCTCCTGTGTCAACTAATTCCTCCAGGGAGTAGCTGCTTTGCTGCTCAGCCTGTAGTCGTGCTGCCAGCGCCAACACTTCTGAGGCCAAGTCTGCTGAGATTCTAAGATCTGAAGGGTTTATATCCAAAGGATCCACAATAGAGGCCTCGCATCAGTTGCCGCATTAACCGTCATCTCAGGCTAAACCCTAAAGTCGTTAGAGAGTCAAGGGCGTTTGGTAAATTGTCATACCGAATCGGAGTTTAGCCTCCCCCTTGACCTTGAAGCTAGGTTCAAGGTTTAGAGTGAACACAACTTCCAAGGTAATGAAATGACTCAACGACAAGTTGAAATTTTTGTAGCCGGTTGCCCTCGGTGCGACGAGGCCGTGGCTCTGGTGCAGCAGATGAGCTGTACAGCCTGCCAGATTCAAGTTTGGGATGTGCGCAGTGAGCAAATCACGGCCACCGCTCGTCAAAAACTGGAGGACTACGGCATCCATCGGCTTCCCGCCGTGGTGGTCGATGGCGAATTGGTGGACTGTTGCCGTCAACAGCAGCCGATTTCCCGCGACGCTCTGGCGGCGACGGGGATAGGGCAGGGGTAGAACCACCGTCATGTTAATTCGCGATCTGAGTCGGGCCGCTGGGGTGCCCGCTTCCACCATTCGCTATTACGAGCAGCTGGGGCTGCTGCAAGCCCCCCAGCGCAGCGCGGCTCAGTATCGCCTCTACGGAACTGCCGATGTGGAGCGGCTGCGCTTTATCCAAAAAGCCAAGCGGCTAGGGCTATCGCTGACGGAAATTGGTCAGCTGATTGCGTTGCGTGCCGGGGGCACAGCGCCCTGCCAACAGCTTAAAGCGATGGTGTCCAGCCATCTCCAGCAGCTCGATCAACAAATTGCCGAGCTGCAAGCCCTCCGCCAGGAACTGGCTACCTACTACGCTAACCTGGCGGCACAACTTCCCGACGATGCTACTGTTCCAACCGAAACCCTTTGTCAGGGAACCATCTGCGGCTTTATTGAACAGGTATCCCATGCCCCCTAGAAACACCTTGATCGCTAGTCTAATTGGCACCGTAGTGGTGGCCCTCTGCTGCTTTACACCGATGCTGGTGATTCTACTCAGTCCCCTAGGATTGGCGGTCTGGGTAGGCTATCTCAATGTTGTCCTGCTGCCGCTGTTGGGCGTCTTGATTGCTCTAACAGTGGTGGCCTATCGACAGCATCGCCGCTGCTGTGCGAAGTAGATCAATTCAGGAAAAGTCCATTTAGGAGACCACTGATGAGCGACTGTTGTACTGACCAACCAACTACCGCCACGCAATCCCCTCAACACTGCCCCCGCAATAGGGCTAAGGGCAAACCCGTGCCGCTGATTACCCTTAAGAGTTTGCTGGTGCCCAGTGCTCTGGCGCAGCTCAACGCCCAGCAGAGCTACCGATTTTGCGCTAGCCCTGACTGCCCGGTGGTTTACTTTGGTGCCGACGGGCAAACCTTTGAAACCGATCGCCTCAAGGTGCCGGTCTTTGCCAAAGATCCTGGCCCGGAAGTGCCGGTGTGCTACTGCTTTGACTGGCGACGGCAGCAGCTCCGCAATCCGACCAACCGACGCGCCCTTGACGACATTACGGCCCATATTCAAGCCCAGCGCTGCGGCTGCGAGGTGAACAATCCCCAGGGACGCTGTTGTTTGGCAAATGTGCGATCAACAATGGCTGTATCAAGTGAAATGGATTCTGGATCATGACAGAGTCCTGTCATTTTGCTCAGACCTGTTCCATTTCACCCGCATTTCATTTTTGAGTGTCAAACTTAGAACCGACAGTTGTGCCGGGCGCGTCAGCGCGCTTGAAAGCGAGCAATCGCCTTTGTGATGAAAAAGAGGTTTGACATCCGATGACTCTGAGACGACTATTAGCTTCGTGGATAGTAGTGGGCGGACTGGTGTCCCTACCTGTAATGGTGAGCGCGTGCGGCACGTCATCCCCGGCACCTAAAGAATCAGACTCTGCCGCTATGCCCATGGGAGATGAACCCATGGCCGACCATTCCATGATGATGGATCTCGGCCCTAGTGACGAGGAGTTCGACTTACGGTTTATTGACGGCATGATTTTGCATCACCAGGGTGCAGTCATGATGGCTGAATCGGCTTTGCAAAATTCGCAGCGTGATGAAGTCAAGCAGTTGGCAGAGGAGATCATCGCCGCTCAGCAGGTCGAGATTGACCGCATGCAGCAATGGCGACAAGCGTGGTACCCAAATGCCAGCCAAGAGCCCGTCATGTACCATGCAGCCATGGGACATTCCATGGCTATGACGCCTGATATGCAGGCCACCATGATGATGAGTGGCGACTTGGGCGCTGCCGATGATGAATTTGACCTACGTTTTATCAATGGCATGATTCCCCACCATGAGGGGGCATTAGCTATGGCGCAAGATGCCCTAGAGAAAAGTAGCCGACCAGACGTTCAACAACTCGCCCAAGATATTGTATCGACCCAGCAGGTCGAAATTGATCAAATGGAGCAGTGGCGAAAAGACTGGTACGGCCAGTAATTTCGTTGACGAATAAAATTTGGCAGGCCTCACTCCAAAAACTGAGGCCTGTTTTTCATGGAATATTTTCTGGCCTTAATTTTTAGAACTCAACAAGCAAAAAACTGTCGATGTGACTAAATAATCAGATGCGGGAAACCTATTGCAGCACCTTATCTAGATGCCATCTGGCCAACAATACTAAGCTTTTTCCGCAATCGCCTTAATCGCAACGACTGGACGAGACAAAAAAACACTTTCTGAATTGAGTAGAGTTTTCACGTTCATTTCATTTTTACTTGCCATACTGTAGCGACAAACACTGAAAGACTCAGAAAGCTTGATGCTAAGAGTGTTAAGAAGAGCCTATGTTCTAGCGCCTAGAATAGGCTTTATTTTGCCCTGCTTTCTGGTGCTTTCACTTTAGAGAGTGAGGTGGGTTTATATGGCCAAACATATTCTTGTCATAGAAAATGAATCTAGCTTTTCTCGTTTAATTGAGTCCGAGCTAATCCAAGAGAGCTACCTCGTCAGTGTTTATCAAGATGGTTTTAGCGGCCTTGTCAACGTTCGCCAAATTGAGCCAGACGCGCTAATTATTAGCTCGTCTATTTCTGATTTAACAGCTATTGATATATGCAGAAGGCTAAGGACTACAGGCAATCCAATTCCCATTCTCTATATCGATAAGGACACTACTCCTCAAAAGCAAGCGGCTGTTCTAGAAGCAGGGGCTGATGCCTATGTCACTACACCCATAAGTCTAGATTTAGTTTTGGCTCACATTAAAGTTTTTTTAAGGAGAAACAATAGCGAAGATGCATCGAGAATACTTGTCTTCTCTGATGTGACACTCAGCCACTACAGCCGGACGGTATATCGAGGCGGTCATGAATTAACCCTGACAGCCAAGGAGTTCGATTTACTGGCTTACTTTCTTGAGCACCCTAAGGAAGCGCTTAAAAAAACACAGATCATTGATGCTGTTTGGAGCTACGACTGCGATCTTGGCCATGAGAGCAACGTGCTCCAGTTTTACATTTGCTCTCTGCGAAAAAAGATGGAAGACGGTCAAAAAGAACGGCTAATCCACACCATTCGAGGGTTTGGATACATTCTCAAGACTGCTGCTAGGGGGCGATCTAGAAATTCCCTCTCTCTAGCTTTGGCGTAGTTTATTTGTTGATTTAAGAGCACTCATTTCTTTGTTAAACATGCGTCAAAATTGTCGACTTTCTACATCTACCCTAGCCAGTCTGGCCATGGTGATTGCGTTGGATGTTGCTCCCCTGACTGCATCTAGAGCCCTTGCTCAATCTTTGCCTCAGCCAGGAGAAGATACCTCACGACTTGACCGTCTTTCCCCTGAGCCTAGTCCGCTATTTTTGCCAACTCAGCCAGAAGTTGTTGAAATTACTACGACAGAGACTCTCTCTATAGAAGAAGCTTTTGAGCTAGCATTGCGCAACAACGAAGATCTTCAGATTGCCTTACTAGAGCTAGAACGCAGTCAGTTTGCCCTTAGAGAAGCTAGAGCAGAACTGTATCCAACCGTTGGTTTAGCATCAACATTACAAAGTAATAGCGAAGAGAATGACAACCAAACGACTTTAAGAGGAGACCTTGAGGCCCTTTATGACTTGGGCTTGTCAGGGGGTAGACAAGCCAGAATACAAGTAGCCGAAGAGCAAATTCGGGTCGCTGAACTAGATATCAACCGGCGTAGGGCTCAACTGCTGCTCGATACCGCCAATGATTATTACGCCTTACAGCTGACCGTTGAGCAAATTCGGATTAGCCAGGCCTTTTTAGATGAAGCGGAGCGCAATCTACAGGACACAATTTTAAGAGAGCGTGCTGGCGTAGGCACTCAGTTTGACGTGCTACGGGCAGAAGTGCAGGTGGCCAATGCCCGCCAAGACTTGACGCAGGTTCAAAGCCAACGACAAATTGCGCAGAGACAACTATCACGCAGGCTAAATTTACCAGCTTCAGTAAATGTTGAGACGTTGCCTGTCGAAATTGCTGGAGGCTGGCCGCTGACCTTAGAGGAAAGTATTGTACTGGCCTATCAAAGTCGCGTTGAGCTATCGCAGGTTTTGGCCCAACGCACGATTGCCCAACGCCAGAGACAAATTGCCCTGGCAGCGGTAAGACCTAACCTTAGCTTAGTTGCCAACTACGGCCTTCAGCAGGCTTTGAGCGGCAATTCAACGGCACTGAATGATGGGTTCAGCGTGGGCGCTAGATTACAGTGGCAACTCTTTGATGGGGGTGCTGCTTCAGCATCGGCGGCTCAGCAAGATAAGGAGTCTGAAATTGCAGAAACTCAGTTCTCCCAAACTCGCAACAGTATTCGCTTGGAAGTTGAAGATGCTTATTTTAATTTAACGGCTAATCAAGAAAATATCACTACGGCTACTGTAGCGGTACAGCAAGCGCAGGAGGCACTTCGATTGGCCAACTTGCGGTTTAATGCAGGTGTAGGCACTCAACTAGACGTATTAAGTGCCATTGGGGATTTAGCTGAAGCAGAAGGCAATTTAGCAAACGCCATCATAGACTACAATCGGTCGTTGGCTGCAATACAAAGAGCAACTGAACAACCTTATTTAGACTAGTTTTTGCAGATCTGCTCAAATACCCCGGTTAGACTTTTTCTGAAATATAAAGTAAATTAAAGTCAAAAAAAAGCCCATCGTAGCGTTAATCTACGGTGGGCTTTGCAGTTTTTAGAGTGAGTAAGGTAACTTGAATCTGTCTGTGAAGAGAAGCTGCCCCCTGAAGAAACTAAAGAGTCATTACTCTTTTTGCTTTTCTCAAAGGCGATCGCTGACTATTTCCCTCTGTATTCAGCGTTGTGAAACCTAAGTTCGCCAAGGGAGACAATGCCATCCCCATTCAGATCAGCAGATAAATCATTAAGATTTGTCTGTCCTGAAGCACTTGCCACAGGCGATAGCACCATTGAAGCCATTGCAATTGTCAGCACGGAAAGAAAGTACTTTTTCATTTTATTCTCTATGAAAGCAACTAGATTTCGCCTTGCATTCATCAGCGAAACTCCTATCATCGTAGATCTTCTGGTCAAATATTGGCTGATAATTGCATAAGCTAATAATGAAAGTTTTATTAGAAAAATTAGAGCAAAGTTTATGGCCATTAAATCATATAGCACACCCTACTCTAGTGAGGTGCGAATCAAGAGATAAGGCTGCCATGCAGCAAGATTTTCAATTTTCTGCTGTGCCTCACTTGATTAAGAGGGGCTATATAGTACTTTGCTTGTTAGATCTTCTTAAACATAACGAGACACTATATGCTTTTCCAAAAAAGCCACCAGGCTTTTGAGCAATGGTGGCTTTAGAGTCTATTGAGATGAGCGACATCTTGATGAGTGATAGCGATTTGAAGCGCTATCACTTAAAAAAAGTCTATGAACCCCTATAATCACGGTTATGCTGAATAAGTTCACTCATGGTTACAGGTCTGCCTTTTTCGGCAGCTAAGCCACGGAGGTTAGTTTGGCTAGAGGCACTGGCCACAGGAGCAAAGGCAATTGTAGCTAGTGCAATAGTTAGTGCAGAAAGAACATATTTTTTCATTGTCTTCTCCTTGAGAACTGCTAGGATCCGCGCTTGGTTATTGGCGGAAGTTTTGTCATAGTAGATCCCATTTCAGCTAATTTGGTGATAGCTACCTAAGTCAAGAATGAAAGTTTTGTTAGAAAAATTAGAGTGCATCTTTTCACTTAGAAACTTTATGAAGTTTTTAAGCTTTTTGAATTAGAGTAGAAGCCTAATCTTATTCGCCATAGTCTTTGCTTAGACGTACTTTTAGCGCGATTCAGCTTGAACTTTTGGGGGATTTTCTCTGCGCAATCTATTGATTGCTCAATTAAAGCTACAAATTTCATCCTGATTTCATTTTTCTGTGGGATGTTTGGGGAACGATGGCATTTTTCTCCAAAGACTGTAATTGAGTGGTTCAAGGGCACGCCTATGACAGCTATCTTTGATCGCTTTTGTATCGCGGCTAGAGGGCGATCGCTCCCTGTAGCCGTCTTGCTGATGCTCTTGCTGGCCCCGGCCGGCGAGGTCTTGGCCCATGCTGGCCATGGAGATGAGTTTCAGGGGAGTGGAGCTGGAGCATCTCCAACCGGCATTGAGGTTGATTCTGAGATTGCTGACCGTATTGGTCTGACTGTAGAGCCCGTAAAGCGCCAGGTTTTAGCTTTTGGCGTAAAGGCAACGGGGCAAATTGAAGCCTCGCCGGGGCGACAGGTATCGGTGACGAACCCCGTCGGCGGTACGGTGACTAAGCTGCTGGTGGAGCCAGGGCAGCGCGTGGAAGCGGGCCAGGCATTAGCCGTCATCACTAGTGGAGAGCTGGCTGAATTGCGAGTGACCGCCCTGGAAAACTCTGCTGAGCGACAGGGAGACGTGCAGCAGGCCGAGGCCAATTTGCAGCTAGCTCAGCAGACCTATGCCCAACAGCAGCAGATTGCCCTAGGGGCCATTGCAGAAGCCCAAACCGATCTGCGGGTGGCCCAAGAGCAATACGATCGCGACTCGGAACTAGCCGCGCAAGGGGCGATTGCCCGCCGGGAGCTGCTGGCCTCAGAGGCGGGGCTGGCCGACGCCAAGCGGGCCTTAACCGAGGCAGAGAGTCGGTTAGAGGTGTTGAATGCCCGTACCGAGGTGGCGCGATCGCAGACTGCTTTGAATGTGGCGCAATCTCGCGCTCAGTTGAGTACAGAGACCTACCAAACCCGATTGCAGCAGCTGGGGGCCACGGCTAACCCAGACGGCACCATCACCATCAAAGCGCCGATCGCAGGCACCATTGCCGATCGCGACGTCACCCTGGGGCAATCCGCCCAGGACGCAGGCGCGGTGCTGATGACTATCGTGGACAATCGCACGGTATTGGCCACCGCCAATATTTTTGAAAAAGATCTGCCTCAGGTATCCCCTGGGCAACGGGTGCGAATCACCGTAGCCAGCCTGCCCGATCAAATTTTTGAAGGACAAATTACCACGGTTGGTTCGGTAGTTGATGGCGAAACTCGGGTCGTACCTGTGCAGGCCGAGCTAGACAATGCCGATGGTACGCTCAAACCCGGTATGTTTGCGTCCCTGGAAGTGCTCACCGAGAGCACTTCTGAGGCCGTGATGGCCATTCCCCAGTCAGCGGTGGTAGAAGCCAACGGCCAACCCCTAGTGTTTGTGCGCAATGGCAATGCCTTTGAACCCGTTGACGTCACCCTGGGAAGAACGGCGGGCGATCAAGTCGAAGTGCTCAGTGGCCTGTTTGAGGGCGATGAAATCGTTACCCAGCGGGCTAACCAGCTCTATGCCCAGTCGTTGCGGGGCGGGAGTGCTGAAGCAGAAGAGGAACCCGCCGCCCCCGTCGAGGCGGCTGCAACTGCGGGCATCCCCTGGTGGGCGATGGGGCTGGGCAGTGGTGCGATCGCCATGACCACCTTTGCTGCCGGAATCTGGTGGGCCAGGCGACAGCGTCCGACCTATGCCCTAGCGATCGGTGACGAGGCGGTTTCGCCTTCAGCACAAGGGCATCCTCGCTACGGCACTGGGCCAACCCTTGCTGCTCCCCTGGTCGAAGAGGGAGAGCCTTCGCGTAAGTAGCTGTGGTAATGACTGGGAAGTGTCTTTCCAGATGGTGGGCAATGCCCACCCTACGACTACAACGGCCATGGTGAGCCACCTACCCTGCCAAATTTTGAACAACAGCGATGCTAGATAACATTTTGAAATGGTCGATCGCCCAGCGGTGGCTCGTGGTCATCGGGGCGATCGTGGTGACGTTTTTAGGCATTTACAACCTCACCCAAATGCCTCTGGACGTGTTTCCAGACTTTGCGCCTCCCCAGGTGGAAATTCAAACCGAAGCGCCGGGGTTGGCCCCCGAAGAGGTGGAGGCGCTGATTACCCTGCCCATTGAGAGTGCCGTCAATGGCACCCCAGGGGTCGAAACCGTGCGCTCATCCTCGGCGGTCAGTATTTCGGTCGTCAAGGTCATTTTTCGGTGGGGTACCGATGTCTACCAGGCTCGACAGCTGGTGACCGAGCGGCTCCAGCAGGTGCAGGAAAAGCTGCCAGCGGGGGTCGGCATTCCCCAAATTTCGCCGATTTCGTCGCCTATCGGCACAATTTTGATGTACGCCTTTACGGCGGAAACCACGCCGCTGATGGAGGTGAGGCGGCTGGTGGATCGCGATGTCACCAACCGGCTGTTGGCGGTACCAGGGATTTCTCAGGTGATTGCCTACGGCGGTGACGTGCGGCAGTACCAGGTGCTGGTGGATCCAGACAAGCTGGTGGCGTTTAATGTGTCGCTGCAAGAGGTAGCCGAGGCGACCGAGGCGGCCAACGTCAATGCCGCAGGCGGGTTTCTCAACACCCCCGATCAGGAGCTGATCATTCGGGGGGTAGGGCGGCTAGACTCGATTGAGCAACTGCAAGAGTCGGTGGTCGCCGCCCGAGATGGCCGCCCCGTAAAGCTGCAAGATGTCGCTGATGTGCGCATTGGAGCCGCCCTCCAGCGGGGCGACGGCAGCGTGGGGGGCCAGCGAGCAGTGGTGATGGTGGTCAACAAGCAGCCCCTCAACGACACGCCCACCGTCACACGGGCGGTGGAAGCCGCGATGGAGGAGCTAAAAGCGGCTCTGCCCGAGGATGTCGTCGTCACCGAAACCTTTCGCCAAGAAAACTTTATTGAGGCGTCGGTTGAAAACGTGCTGGGTTCTCTGCGAGACGGCATCATCATCGTCTCGGTTATTCTGCTGCTGTTTTTGATGAACTGGCGCACGGCGGTAATTACGCTGAGCGCCATTCCGCTGTCGATTTTGGTGGGCATGATCATTCTCAATGCCTTTGGTCAGGGCATTAACACCATGACCCTGGGCGGGTTGGCGGTCGCCATTGGCTCCGTGGTCGATGATTCGATTGTGGATATGGAGAACGCCTATCGCGGGCTGCGCAAAAACCAGCTGGCGGGCACTCCGGAACATCCCTTTAAGGTGGTCTATGACACCTCTGTTGAGGTGCGGGTGAGCGTTATTTTTTCCACCGTCATTATTGCGGTGGTGTTTGCCCCCATCTTTAGTTTGACCGGGGTGGAGGGCCGGATTTTTGCCCCCATGGGGGTGGCCTACCTGGTGTCGATTGTGGCCTCTACGCTGGTGGCGATGACGCTCTCCCCCGCACTCTGCGCCATTCTGCTGGCCCACTGCCCGCTGCCCAGCGATGAAACCTGGGTGACGCGATCGTCGCAACGGCTGTATCAACCGGCGTTGCGGTTTGTGATGGCCCGTGCCAAGTTGGTGCTGGCCATTGCCACTGCGGCGTTGGTAGCGTCGCTGGTGATGTTTTCGAGTCTGGGGCGGGTGTTTTTGCCAGAATTTCAAGAGCCCTCGTTGGTGAACGCCATGCTCCTGTACCCCGGCATGTCTTTGCAGGCCACTAACCAGGCCGGGATTGCCATGCAGGAGGCGCTCAAGGATGACCCCCGCTTTGCGACGGTGCAGCTGCGGGCGGGGCGAGCACCGGGAGATGCCGATGCCGGTGGGGTCAATTTGGGCCACCTCGATATCGAGCTGAGCCAAGCAGGATTGCGCGATCGCGAAGCCTCCATCGAAACCATTCGAGAAGAGTTTGCCCGCATTCCCGGCATTGCCCCCAGCGTGGGCGGGTTTATCACCCACCGCATGGATGAGGTGCTCTCGGGGGTGAGAAGCGCGATCGCCATCAAAATCTTTGGCCCCGACCTCGACCAGTTGCGCACCATCGGCAGCGATGTTGAAACCGCGATTCGCGATATCGATGGCCTGGTGGATCTGCAACTGGAGCCCCAGGTGCCCATTCGCCAGGTGCAGATTCAGTTTGATCGGCCCGCTGCAGCCCGCTACGGCCTCACCGTAGGGCAAATTGCCAGCGTGGTTGAAACGGCGCTCAACGGGCGCGTGGTGTCTCAGGTGCTAGAGCAGCAGCAGCTCTTTGATCTGCTGGTCTGGCTCCAAGATGACGCCCGCAACAACCTGGAGGCGATCGGCAATCTACTGATCGATACCCCAGTGGGCCAAAAAATTCCGCTAGCTCAGGTCGCTCGTATTGACTATGGCACTGGGCCAAACACCATCAATCGCGAAAATGTCTCGCGCCTGATTGTGGTGTCGGCTAACGTTGCCGGGCGCGATTTGGGCTCGGTGGTCGATGCCATTCAAGATCGCGTCAGCGCCTCTGTAGCGCTGCCGTCGGGCTACTACATTCAGTACGGCGGGCAGTTTGAGTCGGAGCAGCGGGCTAGCCGCAACCTGTTGGTGTTTGGGGGGCTGGCGATCGTCGTCATCTCTGTGCTGATGTATTTCGCCGTTAAGTCGGTGTTAGGGGTGATCATGATCATGGCCAACCTACCCCTGGCCCTGGTGGGGGGCATTGCCTCCATTGCGCTAGGTGGCGGGGTGGTGTCGGTGGCGTCGCTGGTTGGGTTTATCACCCTGTTTGGGGTGGCCACCCGCAACGGTCTGCTGCTAGTCGATAACTACAACACCAAACTGGCCCAGGGAATGCCGCTGCGCCAGGTGATTGTCGAAGGCTCCTCAGAGCGCTTGGTGGCCATTTTAATGACGGCCCTCACCTCGGCCCTGGGCATGGTGCCCCTGGTACTGGGCAGTGGGGCGGGCAAAGAAATTTTGCAGCCCCTGGCCGTGGTCGTTTTGGGCGGGCTATTTACCTCGACGGCGCTGACGCTGCTGGTGCTGCCATCCCTGTACGCCCAGTTTGGGCGACATCTGGTTCCCAAGGCGACGGATCTGCAATCGCCCGCAGAGCTTGAACCTGAGCCCCGCGATCCTGCTCTGGTGCAGTAGCTCACTCTTATAGGGCAGCCCAACGCTGCCCCTAAGCAACATCCTGTTTTCTTTTTTGAAGGAATAACGCTATGACCGTTAAGAAGACCCTGACCTTTTCCGCAGTAGCCCTCGGCCTGTCTCTAACCCTAGGTGCCTGTGGCAGCAGTGGAGAGCAAAGTAGTGCTCCCGCAGCGCCCGTTGCCGAAGCACCCGCTGTTGAAGCTCAAACAGCCCCCGAACCTTCCGCTGGAACGCAAGCTTCCCAAGGGGGACAGGTGGTTGAATCTGGCCCTTACCACCTAGAGCTGATCACCTCCAATGAGCCGACCGGGGTTCACCTAGATTTCTTTTTACAAAAGGGCGACACCCACGAGGCGATCGCCGATGCCAAGGTAGTGGCGCAAGTTCAGTCTCCCGACGGCACTCAGGAGTCTATCGAGTTGAGCTATGACCCTGACGGCGCACACTACACAGCTATGCTGCCAGCCACCGCCACCGGGGAGTATAACGTCGCTATTTTGTCGGATATCGGCGGCGAGAAGGTGAATGGCCGATTTTCCTTTATGAAGTAATTCGCGTTGACCAGAAACGCGAGTGGCTCAGCCATAGGTAGCCGCTCGCGTTTCCGTTTGCGCTCAGGCGGGCTGAATATCCACAGTGCCCATCATGCCAAGATCTTCGTGGTCAAGGATGTGGCAGTGGTACACCGTTTTACCTGTAAAGGTGCGAAATGGAATGCGGATGCGCACGGCTTCGTTGCCTTTTACCAGTACCGTGTCTTTCCAAGCCTGGTAGGGTTCAGGTTGTCCGTTGCGGCTGATCACTTGAAACGGGTTGACATGTAAATGAAATGGATGATCCATCCGGTCAGGATCGACGTTGGCCAATTCCCACTCTTCGATGGTGTTGAGTGTAGGAGTAATGTCGATCCGCTGCTCATCAAAGGTTTTGCCGTTGAACAAAAACGCCATACTCATACCTGGCCCCATCGCCATCGATAGTTCGAGGCGGCGGGTCACTGTGGGTTCTGGCAGAGGGTCTACACGACCTAGCTGTTGGGGTAGGGGTAGGGCCGCAACTGAACCGTCATAGGTCAGGGTGGCCAAAGGTTGGGCAGTGTCACCACCGCTCTGATGCGGCATATTCCCCATGCTGTGATTCATGCCGCCCATGCCACCGCCACCCATACCCATGCCACCCCCCATCATCATGCCGCCGCGATCGTAGGGGAGGTTAAGCAAACGATATTGGCCCGGTTCGCGGTTGCCCTGCACCAGCACTTCGGCCCGCTCGCCAGGGGCCAGCAAGAGTTCAGATAGCTCGATGGGAGCGGCGATCGCCCCCCCATCCGTCGCCACCAGGTGCAACGTATGCCCCTCCAGCTGCAATCGATAGAACCGGGCCGGAGACGCATTGAGCAACCGCAGCCGCAAAAGCCCGCCCTGGGGGATGGCTAACCCTGGATTGACCTGTCCATTCACCGTCACTATCGGCCCCTCGCGACCCATCATCATTGCCATCGGGTTAGGGGCGGCGATATCGCCAGCGCGGGTGATGTCAAAGTCTTGCAGCACCATAAACGCTTCTTGAGCAGCTTTGATTTCAGGCAGCTCATCCAGCTCGCCCCGGACGATAAACAGCCCGGCCAGCCCGCCAAACAACTGCTCGGCCACATGGCCGTGGTGATGAGGGTGATACCAAAACGTACCCGCCGGATGATCGGCTGGCAGGGTAAATTCGTAGGTCAAACGCTCCCCTGGGGGCACGCTGAGGAAAATGTTGTCTGCGTTGCCCTGGGGAGTAACGTGCAGCCCATGGTAGTGCAGATTGGTAGGTTGATTGAGCCGATTGGTGAAGCGAATCTGCACTGTGTCGCCGGGTTTGGCCTCTAGCCGAGGGCCGGGCATTTGACCGTTGAAGGTCAGCAGGTTGGCTCTGCGATTACCCAGGGGTACTGGCTGAACATTCGCTTCTAAATCAAGGCTTAGTAATCCTCCTTGGCTGTTGATAACTCGCCCTGGCAGCAGAGTAGGGCTAGCCGTAGAGCCTTGTGTTTGTGCTTTGGAACACTGAGAGAGCAGGATAGCTGCTGTAGCTCCCGCACTTAAACCCAAAAATTCTCGTCGTTTGATAGAGCGCATAGGTGCTTAAATTTCAACAACTCACTCAGGTAGCTGCCTTAAACAAGAGCTAATTTCTCACTACCATGACGATAGAGATTCTAGTAAACTGTAGAGTCAAGGCAGCGAAATAATACTTAGCGTTTCTCATAGCCATATTATGACTGAACTATGAAACGCCAATGAAATACAGGCAATATGAAAAATAGTTGATTGTCTAAATTCACTACCATCAACTTATGAAATCAAGATGAAATTACCCTATTCAATCAGGAAGGCATTAATCTTCATGCCTTGGAAAGACGTGAATGAAAATGTTATTGATGACTTGACTCTATAGCCGACTAGAGACTCTAGTATGGCAATAGTCACAAAATCGTTCCCGTCTTAAACAAGAGCAACACGATGAAAACAAAATTCAATGCCTTTGGCATGTGTTTTGACTGGAGAGTATTGGTGGGGCTAGTAGCCATTGGCATTGCTATTGCGATATTGGCACCGCAACTAACGCTGAGTGCATTACCATTACTGTTGCTAGCAGCCTGTCCGCTTTCAATGTTTTTGATGATGGTGATGATGAATCGAATGGACAAGGACTCAACTCCTGCTCCATCACACCGATCAGCGAGCCATTTACCCGCCAGTACACCCCTTAACCGAGATGTGCAACTGGCTCAATTGCGAGAACATCTTCAGCAATTGCAGACGCAGCACGAAGCGATCGCTCACCAGATTAATACATTAGAACAATCTGAACAGCGATCATCCAGCAGCTCTTCACTTAAGGCAGATCGTCATCTCAAGGAGTGAACTGTGTCGGATGAGATGAGAATCCTTGACATATCGGTGCTCGTTAGAGGAATTAATTCAAGCCGGAGCCGCCGCTAACATTCTACCCCAATACATAGAACAAGCGGTGCAAGAGATTCGGTTGAACCAAGTCCAAATGGAGAGACGAAAATAACAGCTCAGAGACTCTTTCGTTAGTGCAGAAATGGCGATCGCCCTACTGAGCGTTTGGAACCTCAATCAGTTCCAACCCCAAGCTTTGATCAGCCGCATAGCGACCCCTTGGCAGCATGATGGTATGAGGCAGTAACCCAAAAACTACGATAAGGACATTATGAGTCAGCCAAATTCAAACGAGGGAAAAGCTACAAAATGGTTAGCTTATGTTGTTCCTGCAACAATATTTCTCCTAATCTTGGGAGGCACAGCCTGGTTGTTTAGCCGTACCAGCCAGCCTACCGGCGGCAATTTGTCCAGTGCTGTATCTCAATCGCCATCGAACCAAGCAGATAGCGCACCAGCACCCACTACTTTAGAAGCATCTCTAAAACCAGCCGAAAACTGGCAAACAAATAATCACATTCACGGATTAACCGTCAGTCCTGACGATCCTCAAATTATTTATATTGCTAGTCATAGTGGGCTTTTGAAACGATCTGAGACGGGTCAGTGGTTTTGGGTAAAAGAGCAGTACGATTACATGGGGTTTATCTCGCACCCCACTGATGCAAACCGCTTCTATGCCAGTGGACATCCGCCAGAGGGTGGTAACTTAGGTTTTCAAGTGAGCCAAAATCAAGGGTTAGATTGGCAAGAAGTTTCCATGCGAGGGGTTGATTTTCATGCCATGGCGATCGCACCTAGCAACCCTGATACCATTTACGGCTTAGCTACATCTGGGCAACAAGGCTTTTTTGTATCAAACGATGCGGGTCAAACCTGGACAAAACAGCCTGCCAGTGGTTTAGAGGCAGTACCCTTTAGCCTTAATGTTGATCCTCTTAATCCAGAACGAGTGTTAGCAACAACACAAGCGGGGCTATATGAAAGTCAGGATGCAGGCAAAACATGGTCACTGATTCCCAGTACAGCCACTGCTCCAATCGCCGGATTAGCACTACAAGCAGAGGGCGATCAAACGACGATGTTGGGATACCGTATCTCTTCTACGGATGCTGGATTGTACCGTAGCGTGGATGGCGGACAATCCTGGGGACCCTGGAGCGATGAATTAGAGGGCACAATTTTATATATGGCTGCTGCTCCTACTAACGCCCAAGTTCTCTATGCTGTCAATGAGAACAATGTTGTCTTTCAATCACAAGACGGTGGCAAAACATGGAATGAGCTGGATTCGTAACCGTGAGTCAAATAATGCGATCGCTCTCACTGCTTGGAGATATCTAAAAAAGCTAGACAGCTGCGATCTATCCGCTGTGAAGGCGCTCCATAATGCTAACACTGCCCGTACACCAGAATGTTACAACAGGCAATCCCCTGGTTAGTCTTTTTATGAAGCGTAAGCGACTAGGGAAGCAGCGATTTCTCAATCGGCAGAATGCGATCGCCCTCAGCATTCTGTTGCTGTGCCTACTAATTTGCAGCTGGATTTGGGTTCAACCAGACTTTGATTTATTCTCTGCACAAGGTTTGGAGCAAGCTATTCAAAGCTGGGGATGGTTAGGAGTACTAGCCTACATTGGTATTCTAATTTTGTCTGTTGTCCTTAGTCCCATTCCAAGCGCTCCTCTGGCGGTAGCGGCTGGTATGGTTTGGGGGCCAGTTTGGGCAGGAATCTATAGTATCATTGGTGGCTTCTTAGGTGGTTTGCTGGCGTACTTTATTGGATACACCTTAGGGCGATCGGCTGTTCGTGCATTGACGGGCAAACTCATCTACTTTTCTAAAAATCGAGGAGAAGTTTATCTAGGTTGGGTAATCTTCATCACGCGCCTGCTTCCTATCTTGTCATTTGACCTAATTAGCTATGGGGCCGGTATCACAGGGCTTTCGCTGCCAATTTATGCCACTGCAACTCTACTTGGCATGATTCCATCAACCTTTTTTCTAACTTTTATGGGCTCAACTTTTGCAGTTAGTCTACCGTTTGGGATTGTTCTTTCTGTTTTGTTTCTGACTTTTTTGATTGGCTTTCCGTATGGCATTCATCGATATAACTGGTTTAACATGAGAGACATCATTCATGTGAAATAAGTGCTTGTCATAGTATTTCAACCGATTTAGAGGCAGAGCACAGTACCATCAACTTATGAAATCAGGATGAAATCACCCTATTCAATCAGTAAGAAATTGATCTTCATACCCTGGAGAGGTGTAAATGAAGGAATTCTAATCTAAATTTCTATTGTCAAATAGAAATTAATGGAGAATGATCATGCTTCTCAATCACGAAAAATATCAATCTAGCTTCGATGAAGCCATGGCTTGTGTAGTGGAATGTGAGCACTGTGCTGAAGCCTGTATGGGACAGGCAGAAATGGTGAAGTGTGCTCGGATGTGCCTGGATACTGGTGATAGCTGTCGCACGCTAGCAACCTTTATGGTACGGGGTTCCTACTTCATTGCCCCCTTAGCGAATGCCTGTGCCGAGATTTGTGAAGCTTGTGCAACTGAGTGTGAGAAACACGACATGGAGCACTGTCAAAAGTGCGCTCAGGCTTGTCGTACCGCAGCTAATACTTACCGTCGGATTGCCAATACAGCCGTAGCAACGAAATAACCACAGTTTTTGCTGCATTCTAAGTATTGAAATCCTGACTATCGCCAGTAATTTTTACTGGCTTTGATGGCTATCGCACAGATAGAATGCTCCGTTGAGCTTGCTGGAGTTGATAGCCAAGATTAGAGTTTAGGACAAGCAATTAAGCCTATCTCATCAACACTTCAAACCCCAATCATAAGGCTCATTAGGCGCATCTAATAAGGAGTATTAAACGACATGTCTACTCAAAAAGCGATGAAAAACGAAACAATGTTTATGGGAAAGTATGGAAGATTTGCCGCAATGGTGGCAACATCGACCGTTGCAATGTTCTTTCTGATGTACTTGAATGTTTACCGGCTAGATCACATTTACTTCAGTGAGACGCGAGTCTATATGGCTCTAATCATGGGAGCAGTCATGGCTGGTATCATGCTTGGCTTTATGCTAAATATGTATGGCAACCGAAAAGTAAACACAAGTATCTTTGTGGGCAGCATTATAGTATTTGCCCTGTCGCTATGGCTTGTTCGTAGCCAGACCACTGTTGGGGATATCGCCTGGATGAAGGCGATGATTCCGCACCACTCAATTGCAATTTTAACGAGTGAGCGGGCTAATCTCTCAGATCCGCGTGTTCAAGAGCTTGCCGGAGAGATTATTGAGTCCCAGGTTAGAGAGATTGATGAGATGAAGGCACTAATTGAGGAGCTTGAGAATAGATAATCACATACCAAGCTCAGTTCAGTATCTGAATTTTTCTACAGCCAAAATTTAGACTTCAATCTTAGTTGCATAGAAATAACCTCTAGGCTGGATGAAAATAAGATGTGTTGCTGCTCGGGAGTGATTTCATCCTGATTTCATACTTCTCTCGTAAATCTGTTCGTAAGTATCTTGGCGTTGGGTTCTCCTGGTCACTCAGGAAAAAGACCTACAGACAGATCCCCTGGTACTCACGTCAGTCAATAAGGGCGCAACCATGAACCACGACCACGCGACACAGCATGATCACTCTGGAATGCATCATGGCACTTCAGAGCATGGTGCTGTTTCTAGCCACGACAAACATGCGGGGCACAGCCCTGGGATGTTCAAAAAGAGGTTTTGGGTCTCCCTGCTGCTAACCCTGCCAATTCTCTACTTCTCGCCGCAATTGCAGGGCTGGCTAGGCTACGAGGCGATCGCCTTTCCCGGCTCAACCTGGATTAACCCAGTCCTTGGCATTGCCCTCTACTTCTATGGGGGCTGGCCCTTTTTGCTGGGGGCATGGCACGAACTGACAAGCCAAATTGGCATGATGACGCTGATTGCCCTGGCGATTACGGTGGCCTTTGTCTACAGCCTGGCGGTTTCCCTGGGGCTAGACGGTATGCCCTTTTATTGGGAACTGGCCACGCTGATTGTGATTATGCTGCTGGGCCACTGGATTGAAATGGCCTCAGTGCAGGGGGCCAGTAAGGCTCTAGAAGAACTCTCGACCTTAGTACCCAGTGCAGCCCACCGCATGCGCAACGGCCAGATCGATGACGTTCCCGCCAGCGACATTCAGGTAGGCGACATCATTCTGATTCGCCCTGGCGAGCAGATTCCCAACGATGGGGAAATCATTGAGGGCAGCACCAGCGTCAATGAGTCGTTTTTGACCGGCGAGTCTAAGCCGGTACACAAACAGGTGGGCGATGAGGTGGTAGCAGGCTCCATCAACACTGATGGCTCTGTGCAGGTCAAGGTCACACGGGTGGGTGAAGACACGGCGATTAGCCAGATTATGCGGCTAGTGGAAGAAGCGCAGTCGTCGCGCAGCCGCTATCAGGTGTTGGCTGACAAGG
Source organism: Nodosilinea sp. AN01ver1 (assembly GCF_050565655.1). Classification (NCBI taxonomy): domain Bacteria; kingdom Bacillati; phylum Cyanobacteriota; class Cyanophyceae; order Nodosilineales; family Nodosilineaceae; genus Nodosilinea; species Nodosilinea sp. AN01ver1. Next base: position 54,934 of record NZ_JBNXVS010000012.1, read on the forward strand.
TGGCCTACTGGCTCACCCTGATTGCGATCGCAGCGGGCACCCTGACCTTTATTGTCTGGCTCACCCTGAGCGACCTGGTGTTTGCCATTAACCGAGCGGTAACGGTGCTGGTCATTACCTGCCCCCACGCCCTGGGCCTGGCCATTCCTCTGGTGATTGCCAACTCGACCGGGCTAGCCGCCCGCAATGGAATTTTGGTGCGCAACCGCGACTCGATGGAGCGGGCCAAAGATATCAAAATCATGGCCTTTGACAAGACCGGAACCCTGACCCAGGGTAAGTTTGGCGTGCAGCAGATCGCGGTAGACGGCATGTTAGAAGATGAGGCCCTAGCGATCGCCGCTGCCCTCGAAAATCCCTCTGAACATCCCCTGGCCAAGGCCATTGTTGACTCGGCCCACCAGCGTCAGCTTGACGTGCCCCCCATGAACGACTTCCAAACCATCACCGGACGCGGCGTGGAAGGTCAGGTCAATGGGCAGACCTACCGAGTGGGTCGGCCAGAATGGGTACAGGAGCAAAACCTGGCTTGGCCAGAGCCCCTGCAAGCAGCGCTCGATCGGGCTGATGAGCGGGGCGAAAGTGCGGTGGTGCTGATGGCGCTCGATCGGGCGATCGCGGTGATTTCGATGGCTGACCGGGTGCGCGACAGCGCCCGCACTACTATCGATCGCCTGCACCAGATGGGCATTCAGGCGGTGATGATTACCGGCGACGCCGAGGCGGTAGCCCGTGCGGTGGCTGAGGATTTGGGCATCGATCGCTACTACGCCCGCGTACTGCCAGAAGACAAAGTCAACCGCATTAAGGAACTGAAAAAAGAAGCCCCCACCGCCTTCGTTGGCGACGGCGTCAACGATGCCGCAGCGTTACTGGAGGCCACGATGGGGCTAGCCATTGGGGCCGGAACAAACGTGGCGATCGAGTCGGCTGACCTAGTACTGATCGAAGACGATCCGCTCGATGCCGTCAAGGCGCTGGTCTTGGCCAAAAAGACCTACCGCAAGATGATCCAAAACTTGTTCTGGGCTACGGGCTACAACATCTTTGCCATTCCCCTAGCGGCGGGGGTACTGGCAACCTGGGGAATTTTGCTGTCCCCAGCGGTGGGTGCCCTACTGATGAGCCTTTCGACTGTGATTGTGGCGATTAACGCGGTGCTGCTGCGACGGGCGAAGCTGGCCTAGGGGTGTGCCTGAACTGGCGAGGGGGAGCTTAATGGTAAAGGTGCTGCCCTTGGAGACGGCACTTTTGACGTGAATGCTGCCGCCATGGGCCTGGGCGATCGCCAGCGCGATCGACAGCCCCAGACCCGCTCCACCGCTCTGGAGTAATCGATCTTTCTCGATGCGGTACGGTATTTGCACCGGCTCCAGCGCCACCCTCACCAGCCACGACCCCACCGCCGCAATCAGGGCCAGAGCCAGGGTAACCCTAAGGCCATCCCTGGGCCGGGCCATCCATCGTCTAAGGAGCCCGAGCCGAAGGGATAGAGATTTTCACCGTCATTTAGTTCAGGCGCTCACCGCCCGAGGGGTGCAGGGACAGGTAAAGGGTGAACCGGCACGTGTCGGCAGTCGCCGCCTACTGCAGGAGGCCGGGATCTCTTCTCAATCCCTGGAAGCAGCCCTAGCGGAACTGAATGCCTAGGGCAAAACCGCCGTGGCCATTGGCAACCAAGCCGCTAGGGTGATCGCCATTTCGGATACTGTCAAGGCCGATTCTAAAGCAGCCATTGCTACCCTCAAAGCCCAAGGCACTCAGCCAATGATGGTCGCGGGCGACAAAGTGGACGCCATCAGGCACCTACAACGCAAACACGGCAAGGTGGCCATTATGGTGACAACATTAACTACGCCCCGGCACTAACTCAGGCAGCTGTGGGCATTGCCATCGGGGCTGGGGCTGATGTGGCCATTCAGGCCGCCGATGTCACCCTGGTGCAGGAGGAACTCTCCAAGGTGAATACCGTGCAGAACCCGTTTTGAGCATCTATTTACAGTCTGTTAACGATTCCCATAGCGGCTTTAGGTCTGCTGCATCCGGTAATTGGGGTGGTGGCCATGGTCGTTAGTTCACTCTCGGTGATCGGCCCACTCAATGCTGGTGAAGCGACTGTAATTTGAGAAGTCATAATGAATCTCCATGCTGTCTACGGCACCCATGGGTGAGCGCTGGGCACGGCTTAGGTCGTTGAGTGATCGAGCGATGGATTTAGACAAGCAATGGCTGCTGGAGGGCATCTGGAGCGGAGCTTAGGGAGAGGTCTAATTTCAACAAAAAAGCCTTGCCATAGAGGCAAGGCTTTTTTGTACTTGGCAAACCTAGGTAGCGAAAATCGCTAGCCTCTCAACTTAGAACCGGAAGGTGGCGCGCAGGACACCCCAGAAACCAGTTTCATCGGTACCACCCAGGTTGGTATCCCCATAGATGAGGGCAGGAGTGATAGTTAGGAATTCGTTAAAGGGCACCTCGTAGTAACCTTCAATAAGAGTGGGGTTGTTGGTGGTACCACGCACCTGGGGTAGCTGACCACCGTAAACGCCTAGCTGAGCACCCTCAGCCAGGAAATCGTTGATGCCAAGACCAGCGGTCCAGCTAAAGTCGTTGCCGCCGTTGTAGGTTTGATACGCACCATGGCCAGCGATGAAGAATCTACCAAAGTCAAGGTTCAACAGACCAGCATAGGTGTCAGTACCACCGGGTAGACCACCTTGGAAGGTGATAGACCGGTCGTTGTGTAGGTAGGCAATACCAGCATCTAGAAAACCATCGCTCAGGAAGCTAAGCTGAGCAATGTAGCTCTGGTTGGCAGCAGCAAAGATACCAACCGCAGGACTGGTAGCCTGGGGATTAGTGGCTGATCCGTTGCCAGCCGTGTAACCAGCATCAAAAACGATGCTGTCAGTCAGGGCGATGCTGATACCAACACCAGCACCGTTGGAGCTACTGCCGCCGCTGGTATAAAAAGCTGGTTCTCCATATTGGGCGACAGAGGGGCCATCAAAAGGAACGATGGTGTCGGTGACCCAGTCGTCGCCCTGAAGACCACGGGCAGAAGCAGTTAGAGTGATGCGGTTACCAACGGGGAATCGGTAGTAGAAGTCGTCAACGGTTACGTTGTAGTCGCTACCCCGAGCGTTGGCCAAGCCACCGAGCACACCTGGGGAAATGGCGTTACCATCACCAGCCTGCAGGCGAATACGCAAGCGATCGTCGCCAGTGAAGCTGGAGTCGAAGTTTAAGCGAGCGCGGTTGGCAACGCTGGTGTTTGCTTCACCGGTAATGCCGTCAAAAGGGGTAACCAAATGAAAGTCAGCTTGCCCCCGCAGCTTGGTGGTGGTGGAGAATTGCTGAGCGCGCAGGGCAGCGGTTTCAGCTTCGAGAGCATCGACGCGACCACGCAGGGTAGCCAGTTCAGCCTGGAACTCTTCTTGCAGGCGACGGATGGTAGCTAGATCGTCGGGGTTGATGCCCGACTGAGCGATTAAGGTGGCAATGACATCCAAGCAGGAGTTCAGACCAGCAGCGAACTCGAAGCGCGTGAGGCTGCGTTGACCACGGAAGGTGCGGTCAGGGTAACCCTGAATACAACCGTAATTCTCCACCAGGCTTTGCAGCGCCTGGAAGGCCCAGTCGGAGGGCAGCACATCGGTCAGATCCGACACGCTGGTGATCTGAGCCAGTTGAATCGAGTCTTGGTTGAAGCTGTCCACTTGAACGGTGGCCGACTCAGCAGCGACAGCTGTACTAGAAACAGCCACAGCAACACCCCAGGCAGCGGGTACCGCTAGCAAAAATCGCCACATTAGTTTAGTCATTCGGGAATATCTCCTCACACTGGATAAAACTGGATAGCGTCGGTGGGTGGCATAGAGCCTCTCAATTTCGACGTATAGCTGTGGTCACCGAGATTAGGACAATCAGAAAACGTTCCACCATTAAAACGTTTCAACCTCTAGAGAGGTCATGCCTTAACTAGACTGGCCACAGCTATACCAGAAACATATAGGAAATCTGCGGCGGTAAAATGAGAGCCACTTGGAAAATAGCTGAGTGTCTAGTAAAGGCTGAATTAACGGATTAACAAGACGTTAAGAACCTATTTATAAAACCGTCAGAACAATATCTGTTTAACGCCATAAAACACATGATAAAAAGGTTATGCAAATCATAATGTGGGCGTGAGACTTATAAGAGGGGATCTAAAAATGCGGCTCTGAGACGATGGTGCAGTATGTATCATCGGCGTCGAATTTCTATGGCAAGACTCAGGCGGGCTCATAGCATATGTTGGATGTCCAGCGGAACATCCATAATTGGCTGAGGCAACAATAAGGATTAGGGAAGCGGGTAACTCCGACGATAGCGATAGGCCTTTGCTCTCACCCCTTATTCACCCAGAAAGTCAGCATATCCTCTGTATCAGAGGGTTTCGATGCATCTTCTCTTAACGAACCGGTGCCGCGAGCGGTAGCTTAATACTAAAGGTGCTGCCCTTTGAGACGGCGCTTTTGACGTGAATGCTGCCGCCGTGGGCCTGGGCGATCGCCAGCGCGATCGACAGACCCAGACCCGCTCCGCCGCTCTGGCGAGACCGATCTTTTTCGATGCGGTAAAAGCGATCAAAAATTCGGGGTTGATCGTCGGGGTGAATGCCCACTCCGGTATCTTCTACCGTAATCAGAGCGTGCTTATCTACGGCTCTAAGGCAAAGAATGACTTTCCCGTTGGCAGGGGTGTGCTGTAGGGCATTGCTGACCACATTCAGCACCAGACGGTAGAGCTGCTCTTCGTGACCAATCACCACCAGGGGCGGGGTTGCAGGCTGATCGAGCACTAGGCCAATGCCCTTGGCCATAGATAGCGCCGCCATCTCTTCCTCAATATCGCTCAGCACGTCTTGTAAGCAGCAGGCAAAGCCAGGGGTAGCAGTTTGGATATCGAGCCGCGACAAGAGCAGCAGATCGCTGACTAAGAGGGTTAGGCGATGGTTTTGGCGAGCAACCACCTGGAGTGTATCTCGCGCCTCCGCATCGGAGATGTCTGGCAGCCGAATCACCGACTCGGTGGTGGCTTGAACCGCCGCCAGCGGGGTTCTCAGCTCGTGGGCGGCATCTGCCGTAAACTGCTGAATGTTGCGGTACGACATTCGCACTGGCTTTAGCGCCACCCCCGCCAGCCACCACCCAGCGATCGCCGTGAGCGCTAGAACAATGGGTAGACCTAACGCCATATTCCAGCGAACCGTGGCGAGGTAGGCGGCAAAGTCATTGAGCGAACGGCCCACCACGACCCGGCCCACCAGTTGTTGATCATCGAGGGCATACAGGGGCAGAATAATCTGGCGGTAGGGCTGACCCGACCCATCGCGCAGGCTTTGCCAAAGGGCAGAAACATCAGGGCTGGGTAGTCCTGGGGGGTAGTCACCAGCGGTCGCAACTAATGCCCCATTAGTGCCTAGCACTCGGATATAGTAATTGCCGGAGTATAGGTCGCCGGGGTGATAGTGGTTCTGGCTGTGCTCAAAGGGGGCCAGGCAGGGATCCCCAGTTAGACAAAGGCTCGGCAGCAGTTCAGAGGAACCGCTCTCAATCTGATCGCCAGAGGTGAGAGATTTCTCTAGGTTGTCGTGAACGGCTTCAGCGACCGATTTTAGCTCGCGATCGGCGGCTACCCGATGGGCGTGGGCGATCGCCTCGTACATGCCCAAAGCACTGATCGCCAGCACGACGGCCATGACGCCGGTATACCAACCCGTGAGCTGCCAGCGGCTGCGGCGAAACAGTCTATTCAGCTTTGAACCGGTATCCCATGCCATAGACGGTTTCAATCATATCGTCATAGCCATACTGCCCCAGCTTACGGCGCAGCAGCCGCACCTGGGCCGCCACCACGTTGCTGATGGGCTCTGCGCCAAATTCCCACAGCTGGTTGAGCACCTGCTCTTGGGTGAGAATTTGGTCGGGGTGCTCCATCAAATATTGCAAGAGCTGAAACTCTTTTTGGGTCAGTTCAATCGCCTGCTCGGAGGCGGTATCACTGTGCAGCAGGGCAATTCTGCGATCGCAGTCCAGCGTCAGCGGCCCAACGTGAATCTGAGCTGGCTTGAAGTCAGCGGGGCGGCGTCTCAAGGCCCGCAACCGGGCCAGCAGCTCATCCATGCTGAAGGGTTTGACCAGATAGTCATCGGCCCCGGCATCGAGCCCGGCAATCCGGTCTTCGATGCGATCGTTGGCGGTCAGCATGAGAATCGGCAGCGCATTCTGCCGTGCCCGTAGCCAGCGACAGATCTCTAGCCCCGTTAGCCCTGGCAGCATCCAGTCAAGTACTCCAAGCACGTAGGTGACAGTGCTGCTCTCCAGATAGGTCAGCGCTTCATCCCCAGACTGCACCCAGTCCACCACGTAGGCTTCTTGAGTTAGCGTGCGCTTAATCGCTCGCCCCAAGTCGGGCTCATCTTCGACCAGCAAAATACGCATTGATAGTGCTCAAGCTACCGAAAAAAGGGTGGCAGCCAGTGGTTATCCTCTCCAATCTAAGACCGTAACATCTGACTATGAAACCAGGATGAAATTACTATGCCAAAGAGCCTGTCACCCCGGCGGCTCATTTAGCCAATCTCATAAAGCTCTGATTGGAGATTGTGATGAAAGTGAAGATGGCTGTGAGCATCTCTAACCTTTTGATTGCGCCTGTGGCGATGCCAATGCTCTTCATCGTGGAAGTGTTGATGGTCGTGCCACAGCCCACTGGGCCACTCGGGCTGTGCAATGGGTCGGAAAACGAGTTGAGCAATACTCCAAACCGCTACACCAATTAGACTGCTCCCCAAAAAAGTAGCCGTAGAAAAATGGCTCCCCATCCATCCTGCCAGGGGATAAGAGAACGCCCACCACAGATGGCTCCAGGCAAAGTGGGCACCGTAGACTCGACCTTGAATATCGACAGCTACCCGATCGGCAATTAAGGTTTGGGTCGGCACATTCACCAGGGTTTGCCCTGCCCCGGCGACAGCCCACAGCAGCAGTAGCCCGCTCAGGCTAACCCAATTTGCGGGTAAAAGAGCCAGGGTAATCAGAGCCGCCCCCAGGCCAGTGAGTACCGTCTGTTTCGGCCCAGGGTTGACGGTGCCTAGACCAATGGATGCCAAGGTTGCCCCTATACCAAAGGCGGCCATAACCCAGCCATACTCCAGCTTGCCCATTTGAAGAGTGCCCTGGACATACCCGACGGTGTTGACCAAGATGGCAGCCCCGGCGATCGCCGCCACCAACTGCATGACTAAGGCATATCTAATCATTGGATCATTGAGTAGACAGGTGGTGCCCAGGCGAATATCCTGGAGCGTCCTGCGAACTGTTCTAGCCTCCTGCGGTTGCTGCGTGACCATCAGTTGCCCTGGCAGAGTAACGATCAAAATGGCAGCGGTCAGAAACGTGATGCCATCTAGAAAAAATACCTGCCGGGTACCCACAAAGGCGGCAACGCTACCGGCTAAACCGGGGCCAAGTACGCCTAAAAGCTGATAGGTAGCACTGGAAAGGGCGATCGCCCTGGGGTACTCCTCAGATGTCGCGATCAAGGGAATAGTGGCGGTGTACGTGGGCGTAAAAAAGGCAGAGAACATGTTCAGGGCCAACACGATCGCGTAAATTTGCCAGATCTGGGTGACAAAGGGCAGCAGACACACAATTACCATCCGCGCCAAATGGGTGATGACCATAATGCGTTTGCGGTCAATGCGATCAGCGATCGCCCCCGCTAGCGGCGACAGCACCACGTAGGCCACAACTCGCAGGGTCAGCGCTCCTGACAAAATCAGCCCAGCGTTTTCGTTTGCCAACTCAAAGGCAAGTAGCGCTAACCCCAGCCAAGTCAGGGCATCACCAACCAGGTTAATGGTCTGGGCCGCGTAGAGGCGAGCAAAGGTAGGATTTCTAAGACACTGTAATAACCGAGGAGTTGGAATCATGGGGCTTAAACAAGCTCATAAAGCTTACGGCAAAACTTGGATTACAATTCTAGGATATCCCCCCTGGGGGCATTTTTTAGGAGTTGAAAGATACATTCATGATGGCGAGCATTTCATCATTCTTTCATCGCCTGGAAAAGCAATTTAAAAGTCCAAGCGAAGTCATCCGCTTTAGATCTGAAATTCAATTCCGCAGCTCTTCACTGAGTAGCTGTCGATAGAGACTAGGCAAATAAGGTGTCATCGAGTTATCCTCAATGCCGTTGCCCAGACTTGTCCAAACATTAGATAGTTCAGTCAAGACTTCTTCAACTCGATCTTCTTTAAGCAAAGCTAAAATATCAATATTCCATTGATGATGATCACTGAGCCAGCGATATACCACAATATCCTGATACTGTGGCTCGAAGCTGTAGGTCATTCCATGATTAGTCTGGTGGGGATGTGGGTGATACTTGACGGCTTTCTCTATCCAGGTAGAAGTCAGGAATTGATATCGCCCAGCCGCCGTTGAGCACTGACCTTGGTTTGGGCCAGTTTTAATTGGCCTACATTGGTTGGGGTGTTGTCCTAAATCATGGACATGTTTACTGCCATACAAAAGAAAATAAGAATTTTTGCTATTTGACTCACTGGCCGAGATAGTTAACATCAGTGCTCGAATGTACGGATCACCGTCTGACATAGCTAAATCAGGTAGCTGCCCGAGTAAAGGTGATTGAAACCGAAGATGACTCCCCGGCTGTTCCAGAACAAGACCGATAATGAGGAATAATCCCAAAATAGGGAAAAGGGGCCAATATTTTTTAAGGCTAGAGGATTGAAATCGAAATCCTCTCTTTTTAAGAGGCGATGATTTTGTTGTAGGTAAAGAGCTGTCTTGTGTCATAAATTTTTGGCTCAAACAGTTTGAAGTGATGAGTAAAAAATGCGCGATCTCATTTTTCGACAAGGTGACGAGATCGCGCATCTAGCTCATCTTCACTAACTACTGCCTTGCCCCTATGGTAGAACCCGCCGCCGCATTGACAGCGATCGCAACCTCCAAGGCAGTTTGCTTTCGTTTTGGCATCAGCCACTTACCAAACTTGGCGTAGATCGCCGGGATCACCAGCAGCGTCAGAGCGGTGGAGGTGAAGAGGCCACCCAGCACCACGATCGCCAGCGGTTGCAGAATCTCATTCCCAGCCCCGCTGGCGATCGCCAGGGGCAGCATCCCCAACGCCGAGGTCAGCGCCGTCATCAAAATGGCGTTGACCCGGTCAAGCGATCCACCAACTATCACCTCCTTGAGCGGTAATCCCTGGGCGAATTTGCTGTTGTAGTTATCGACCAACAGCAGGCCATTGCGCACGGCCACACCGAACAGGGTAATGAAGCCAATCAGCGAGGCGATGGACATCACGCCGCCGGTCAGCAGGATGGAGATAATGCCCCCCACCAGCGCCAGGGGCAGGTTGATCATGATGGCAACCGTAGCGGGCAACGACTTAACCGAGAAGAACATCAGCACGGCGATCGCGATCGCCGCCAGAATGCTGTAAATCAGCAAGCTGCTGGTGGCCCGCTGCTCTGACTCAAACTGGCCCCCGTACTGGATGAAGTAACCGTTGGGCAATTGCACATTCTGCTGAATCTGGGCTTGAATATCGCCCACCACGCTGCCCAGGTCGCGCTCGGCCACGTTGGCCGAGACCACAATCAGCCGCGACACATCTTCCCGATTCACCACATTCGCCCCCATGCCGTAGTCAACGGCGGCCACATCCCCCAGAGAAATCGTCTCGCCCGTGGGAGTAGCAATGGGGATAGCGCGAATCGCATCCAGGTTGTTGCGGGCCGACTCTTGGAGACCGACGGCAATATTGACCAACTGCTGGTCTTCCGGCACCTGGGAGACCACCCGACCGTTCAGCGCCGTTTCTACCACATCGGAGATCGCCGCCATGCTGAGACCATAGCTCGCGGCTGCGGTGCGATCGTACTGGATCTGCACCTGGCGAATGGGCAACTGCGGCTCTAGCTGGAGGTCAACGACCCCTTCAATCGGTTCAATAGTGTCGCGTACTTGCTCCCCAATGCGGCGCAGTTCTGCCAGGTCGGGGCCAAAGATTTTGATGGCGATCGCACTTCTCACCCCCGACAGCACCTCATCCATGCGGTGGGAGATAAACCCGCCAATGTTTGGGGCTACCCCCGGCAGCGCCAAAAACGCCTCCCGCAGTTGTTGCACACTGGCCTCCCGGTCTTCCAGGGCCAGGTCGCTGAGTTCAATATCGACGTGGGCCATATTCACCCCCGCTCCATCGGCATCACCAGGGGCGCGCCCCGCCCGCACCTGCACCCATTCGTAGAGGGGGTTATCTTGCAGCGTTGTGGCCAGCGCTATCCCCGCCCGATGGGTGATATCCAGCGACACACCAGGGAACAGCACCATGGAGTTAACCAGGGATTTTTCCTGAAATTCCGGCAAAAACACCCGCCCTAAGGACGGCACAATTGCCATAGCTGCCACCAGCGCCGCCAGCGCCAGCGCCAGAATGAGCTGGGGTGCCCGCATCGACAGGTTTAGCAGCGGACGGTAGAGCCGCTCCGCCCAGCGCGATACAAACGTCCCCTCCTGGGGCAGGGTTTGGTTAGCCAGCAAAATGGCACAGAGGGCGGGCGACAGGGTCATCGCCACCAGGGTAGAGGCAGCAATGGAAAGCAGATAAGCCAAGCCCATCGGCGCAAAAATTCGCCCTTCTACCCCGGTCAAACTAAAGATCGGCGCAAACACCACCACGATAATCACCGTGGAAAAAATTACTGCCAGCCGTACCTCTACCGAGGTGTCGTACACAACCTGGAAGGGGTGCTTGGGGTTGCCCTGGGCCTGGTTAGTGCGCAGACCGCGATAGCAGTTCTCCATATCCACAATCGAGTCATCGACCACCGAGCCAATGGCCACCACCAGACCGCCCAGGGTCATAGTGTTGATGCCCAAACCAAAGGCTTTCATGAACATCAGGCCAATCAGCAGCGACAGGGGAATGGCACTGAGGGTGATGATCGCCGTGCGCCAGTTCATCAAAAACAGCAGCATGATGACTGACACAATGATGATGCCCTCAATCAGCGAACCGCTGACGTTGCCAATAGCAGAGTCGATAAAGTTTGACTGGCGAAAGGTGCGGGCCATCTGCACGTCGGTCGGGAAGGTGCGCTGCAAATCGGCAATCACCGCTTCCACCGCCTGAGTCACCGTGGGTGTATCCACGTCCGGCTGCTTGTTGATCATCAGCACGATGGCGGGAGCACCATTAAAGCTGGCATCGCCTCGCTTCAGAGCGGCCCCGGTCTGCACCTCGGCCACGTCTTGCAGCAGAATGGGTTCGCCATTTTCGACCTTGACCACCGACTGCTGAAGGTCGTCAATTGACTGCACCTGGCCCAGGCCGCGCACCAGCAGCTCTTGGCCACCGCCGATCAAAAAGCCGCCAGGGGCGTTGGAGTTCGCGCCACGGGCCGCGTCGGTGACCTCATTGAGGGCCACATTGCGATCGCGCAGCTGCTCCGGATTCACCAAAACCTGCTCCTGCCGTTCGTCACCGCCGTAGACGGTCACCTGCGTCACCCCCGGCACCGACAAAATCTGCTGGCTGAGGGCACCGTCTACCAGGCGGCGCAGATCCAGCATTGAGGTCTGGCCCTGGCCATTGAGCGTAAAGGAATACATCAAAATCGTGCCCAGGGGCGAGGCCAGGGGCGATAGCTCGGGGGTGTGAGCACCCGCTGGCAGCTGGCTGCTCACCTGTTGCAGGCGTTCGGTGACCAACTGCCGCGCCTGGGCAATATCGGCCTCTTGGTCAAACACCACCTGCACCATCGATAGGCCCACTTTTGACGAGGAGCGCACGGTGGTTACACCGGGCAGGCCGTTCACTGCGCTTTCGATGGGCACGGTAATTTGGGTTTCCACTTCTTCGGGGGCCAGGCCAGGGGCCTCGGTATGGATATCGACCTGGGGCGGCGCAAACTCGGGAAACACATCCAGCGGCATTTGGGTGAGGCTGAAAATGCCCCAGATTGTGACCGCAATGGCAGCGGCCACGATAAACCACCGCTGGGCAATGGAATTTTTGAGGGTCTGGTTCAGAAGTGAGTTAAACATCTAAGTAATATCTGAGAAAAAGATACCGTCCGTCGCACCAGCGCATCTGTTGCATGGCAACCCCGATGGCGAGGCGACAACCTCCTGCTGGGGCATTGATTTGGAGCAGCAACCTGCGCTAGTAGTCCCCTCTTTTGCCGGAGTAGGTGCCATCAGAAAAGCGGCTCTTCTTTTTGCGACCGCTACTTAAAAAGGTCATTGCCCCAGTTACTACGGCAGCCGCTGATGTGACTCCGACTACAAGCGCCCACGGAAAGCCTCTGGAGGGTGCAACGGTTTCACTCGCTTGAGCTAGATCACCATCTGGGGGGGCCGTTTCACTGGACTGAGCGAGATTGCCAGTGGCATCGTGGCTGTGGGGAATGCCTTGGGCATCGGCCTGGGCATGGTTTTGAGGGGTAACGAGTGCCTCGGGGCTGGTAGCTGCATCAGCAGTTTGGGTTTTGCGTGATTCGGCATAGAGCGAGAGGCTGCCCTGGGTGACAAGCTGCTCCCCTACCGATAGTCCATCGGTAATTTCAATTAGGTCGCCCTGGGTCGCACCAGTCGTTACCGGCACTGGCTCATAAAAATTCTCGTACTGCACAAAGACAAGCTGTTGACCGGCATCGTCCACCAGGGCCGTCACCGGAATCAGTACGGCGGCGCTGCCATCGGCAGCAGACTTAATGGAGTTAACCTCGATCCCCAAGAGGGAGTCGGTCTCGGCCTTGACCTCGACCCGGTTGACGCCGCCTTCGGCCTGGAATTCATCGCCGTGGCCCACGTGGGAGATTGCGGCTTTGGGTACAGCTAGAAACAGAACGGTAATTAGAACGGCTTCTAGAAAAGGCTTTTGGGTGTAACGCATGGTTCCTCACTCCGAAATTTGGGTACGGTCGGTCGTAGTCTGCCAGAGACCAGATGAAATCGAGGTGAAACGGCGGGTCGTTCTGTAAGATCAACGTCGTGAACTGTTGTACCCCGACGCTATGCGAATTTTGCTGGTGGAAGATGAGGAGGATTTGGGACTGGCGATTAAGCAGGTTTTGATGGGTGAGAAGTATGTGGTGGACTGGGTGACCGATGGTGCCCAGGCCTGGTACTGCCTCGAAAACCAGTGGACGGACTACACCTTGGCCATTGTTGATTGGCTGTTGCCCGAGCTGTCTGGGCTGGAGCTATGCCAGCGGCTCAGGGCATACCAAAACCCTTTGCCGGTGCTGATGCTGACTGCCCTGGGCCAGCCCGAAAATCGCGTCACTGGGCTAGACGCCGGAGCCGATGACTATTTGGTTAAACCCTTTGTGATGGAGGAACTGCTGGCGCGGCTGCGGGCAATTCAGCGGCGATCGCCCCAGCTCCAGCCTCAGCAGTTGACTGTGGGCGCTTTTACCCTAGACGATGCCAACACCCAACTACAGGTTGAGCTACCCGGTCAACCTGCCCAGACCATTCCTCTCACTCTAAAAGAGTTTCAGGTGCTGACCTACCTGATGCAAAACTGCGATCGCATCATTCCCGGCAGCAAAATTCGCTACCAGCTGTGGGATCTTGACGACGAGCCAGTGAGCAATGTGGTGGCCGCCCAAATTCGCCTGTTGCGCCGCAAGCTGGCCAAGCATGGCTGTGCCTGCCCAATCGAGACCATTCCTGGCCAAGGCTATCGTTTCAACTCATCCCTGTAGCTACCCATGAATAGCCAACAACTCTTTCGTCGCAGTCGCACCCGCTTGGCCCTCTGGTATGCCGGGGTCATGGCGATGATTTTGAGTCTATCGGGGCTGGGGATCTACCGGGCGCTGATTCAGTCAAACTGGGCTGCCCTAGAGCGAGAAATTGAATCGATCGCCGGGACGCTCCACGACAGCCTAGAACCCATGCTGCCCCCGTCGGCAGACCCGACCGTTGTTTTGCAGCAAATTTTTCCGGATCTGTGTGTGGCAGGGCAGGTCTGTGTGCCCCAGCCTACCGTGATTCAGCGCCATACCATTGGCATTAGCGATCGCAGCAGCTACTACATTCGCCTGTTCAATCACCATGGCGAACTTTTGGCCTTTTCGCCCAATCAGCCCTTGCCCCTGCCCCAAACTGTGAACCCTGCCCTGTGGCAAACTCTACAAAGCGACAATGGCACTCGCTACCGCCAGTTCACCACCATTTTGCACAGTGCCGATGCCCATCCCACCAATACTGATGGCCATGATCATCCCTCCTGGGGGCACATGCAAATTGGGCGCACCCTGGCCCCCTTTGATGCTGAGGTGAAGCGTATTCAGTGGGTGTTAGCCATAGGGTTGCCCCTGGCTTTGGCCCTAGTAGCAGCCTCTAGCTGGTGGCTGGCGGGTCTGGCCATGCAGCCGATTTACCAGTCTTATCAACGGCAGCAGCAGTTTACCGCCGATGCCGCCCACGAGCTCAGGTCGCCTCTGGCCAGTTTGCTAGCCACGGTAGAAGCGATTCTGCGACTGCCACCAACCCTCCAGCAGGAGGTTACACCCATGCTCCAAACCGTAGAGCGCCAGGGCCGTCGCCTCAGCCACTTGGTCGGCGACTTATTGTTGCTGACCAGCCTGGAACAGGACGCCTCACCCAAATCGTTTAAACCCTGCTGTCTCAATGATTTGGTCGCTGATTTAACCGAAGAATTCTCGGAACTGGCCACCGTCTCAGATATCCACTTGACCAATCAAATTCCCGATGTCGAAATTTACGTTTTAGGACATGAATCTCAACTCTATCGACTCGTCTCTAACTTAATTGCCAACGCCATTCAGTACACCACCCCAGGCGGGTCGGTGCTGGTGAGCTTAGAGACTCGCGATCGCACTGCTATTGTTGCCGTCAAAGATACCGGGGTTGGTATTCCCCTAGCTGAACAAAACCGTATTTTTGAACGCTTTTATCGGGTCGATAGCGATCGCTCTCGCAAGACTGGCGGCACTGGGTTGGGGTTGGCGATTGCCAAGGCGATCGCCAAGAGCCATGGGGGGCAGTTAACCGTTGCAAGCCAACCCAGAGAGGGCAGTGTCTTCACCTTGCGATTAGCCCCTATTTCTCACTAGCAGAAGTTCCGAAGTACTGATAGACAGCAATTGGTTAAGGCTGTAGTGCCAGTTCAGGTTCAAAGTAGGCTGCCAAGACTTGTTTTACCATTGGCCCCGCGATCGAGCCACCGCCACCACCAGAATTTTCAGCAAAGGCTACGACAACAATTTCAGGGTTGTCAGCCGGAGCATAGGCCCCAAACCAGGCATGAGACTGACGCGGCGGGTCTTCGGCAGTACCGCTTTTGCCCGCAATGGGTGGCAGAGAAGAACTGTTTAACGCTTGACCCGTGCCCCGCACAACAACTGCCCTCAGTCCCTCCTGAATTACCTGTAACGTCTCGGTACTAAGATCGACAGACTGGCGCTGAGTCGATGCCTCTGAACCCTTTTTCAGATGTGGCGTAACCCGAGCACCACCATTGGCAATAGCAGCGAACATGACTGCCACCTGGAGTGGTGTCGCCTGAATCGCCCCCTGCCCTAGGGAGAAATTGACCGTGTCACCTGGGTACCAATCTTCGTTAAAAATTTTCTGCTTCCACGCCGCATCTGGCACCAATCCGTGCGCCTCTCCGCCCAGCTCAATGCCTGTCTTTTGCCCTAAACCAAACTTTCGTGCCCATCGAATGAGGGTCGTTTCACCCACACCCATACCTACGCTGCCAAAAAAGGTATTGCTACTGTTTGCCATCGCGCCAACAAAATCTAGTTGACCAAATCCCGATCTATTCCACTCCCAAAACTTGATGCCACCTAAATTAAGGTAGGGTGAAGTTTGCAATACAGTACTTCGAGAATAGCGACCCGACTCTAAAGCTGCTGTAGTAGTGACAATTTTGAACGTACTAGCAGGCGGATAGCCTTGCAAAGCACGATTGACAAAGGGAAATTTTTTGCTTTGAAGCTGCTGCCACTGGGTTGCGTTAATCTGGCTTGTAAACAAATTAGGATTAAACGCAGGATGACTAACCATAGCTAAAACTTCGCCTGTTTCGGAGGCAAGCGCAACGATCGCTCCTTCTCTATTTCCTAAGGCAGATTCCGCTGCTTTTTGCAAATCCAAATCTAAAGTAAGCTGTACGTCTTGCCCTGGCCGAGCCAATTTTTCGCCTAAAACGCGGACGACCTGCCCCGTCCCATCAATTTCAATCTGCTGCCCGCCGCGATCGCCACGCAACTGTTGTTCAAAGGCGGCTTCTACACCCATCTGCCCTACAACATCACCCAGGCGATACCCCTCATTGGTACGTTGTTGCAGTTCTTCTCCAGAGATTTCGCCGAGATATCCCAACGCATGCGCAGCCAATTCATTATTGGGGTAGTAGCGTACTGTTTCAGTGTTTACCACCACACCAGGAAGATCTGTCATACGTTCTTGAAATGCTGTTACTTGGGCAGGGCTAATATCCTGAGCAATACGAAACAAGAATGGAGATTCTTGATCGACTTGTTCTAACCGTTTTTGAATTTCAATTTCAGAAATACTAAGCAGCCGAGCAACCTGTTTGCGAGTATTTTCCCAGCTCGGCTCACGAACTGCAAATGCCCATACATATACTGCGTAAGATAGGCGACTTCCTGCTAGTTCCCGTCCATCACGGTCTAGAATTCTGCCCCGAGTAGGCTGATTAGAAATCAGGCGAATTCGATTATTAATAGCAAGTTGGTGGTAGCGGCTGCCTTCAACCAACTGCAAATAAAACAAACGGCCACCAATCACGCCCCAAAAAACTACAGAGAGAATCAAAATGATAAGCAGTGATCGAGGATGACTACCAACCCTGCGGCGTTCAAAGGAAGGGATTGTGTAACCCTTAGAGGTTTTACTATTGCGGGAGGTCAGAATCATACAGGTGAATCTAGTTGTCAGGATGAGAATCAGCTTTTCATTTTGTCAGTTGTGCGATGAAAACGAGATGAAATGCTGGTTCTTAAGCTCAACTACGAATAAGCAATCCGCACATTCTGGGCGTTAATATAGGAAATGATGTTGTCAGAAGGACAAGGACACTGGCGTGGCTGAAGTCAAGCTTTTAGATCAGGCACAGGCACCTGTCGAAACGCGATACTACGCCTGGCATTGGCATCACCAGTCAGCCACTATAGCCTACGACCTGCGCGGGGAAGGGCCGCCTATACTCTTGCTACCTGCCCTCAGCAGCATCTCTACCCGTGTCGAGCTCAATACTGTAGCGGCAACGTTGGCTCAGCACTATGAGGTGGTTACCCTAGATTGGCCAGGGTTTGGGGAGTCTGATCGCCCAGCCTGGCGAACTCGCCCAGCGATTTACCACGCCCTGCTGAAGGATTTTGTTCAGGATATCGTGCCAGGGTTGGCCGGGTTGGTAGCGGCTGGCCATAGTACGGGGTACGCCCTGGCCCTGGCTACCGACGGAAGTACCATACCCCAGTTACGAGCGATCGCGCTGATGGCACCAACCTGGCGTGGGCCACTGCCCACAGCGATGGGCAATCATCGCTGGGCCTATAGCCTGCTGCGTTGGTTAGTATGGTGCCCGGTGGTGGGGCAAGCCCTGTATGCCTTGAATGCTCACCCAACTTTTTTACGATGGATGATGAGTCGCCATGTCTACAGCGATGCCGCCCACATTACCCCAGAGCTGATGCAGGCTAAGCACCAAACAACCCAAACTAAGGGAGCCAGATTTGCCTCCGCAGCCTTTGTAACAGGGGGTCTCGACCCAGTGCAGCAGCGCACTGACTGGCTAGATTTGATGCAGGTGGTGACGGTACCTAAGCTGGTCATTGTTGGGCAACAAAGCCCACCCAAGTCTAAAGCCGAGATGGAGATGCTGAGCGCTATGGCCGGAGTGAAGTCTGCCATGGCACCAGGCTCTTTGGGTTTGGGAGAAGAATATTCGGAAGAAGCACTGGCCATTCTGCTGCCGTTTCTAGCCCGGCATTTGGCGGACTAATCTAATCACGCCTTAACGCCGTATTGAACGACATTTAGCGAGGGTGCTTCCATTATTTATGTGCTTTCTCAAAGAAGAATATACCGAGTCAGAATAGACATGACCTCGCCAGGATTGGGGGTAGGTAGGAGCGGGCTCCATATTCCCACTTCGGCATAGCCGAGCCCATAGAGATTATGGATGGTGCTCGTAACACCCCTCGGGGAGCCAATCAGCAGATGCCGTAACGGTTCTCGACCAGACGGAGCATCTTCAACCGCAATTGGTAAAAGAGCAGAGTGAGGATTCTGCGGGTAGTTTGCCGGAGGTCGAGTCATTGTGGTTCACCAAATGAGGAGTTATGGAGGGCGTTGAGAGAACTAAGCGCTCCAGGATGCTCAACGACCTTTGTCGCTTCAAGACCACAATAACTACAAGGTTGCTGTTAGGGCAACAAAATAATGCACGAGTGACAAGATTTAGTCTCGTTTTCGCTTCCGCTTTCGTTCCCAAATCTCTCGGAGGTGGGAGGGCTCATTCTCAAACTGACTCCAGAGAGCATGAACTTCGGCCAGCCGACGCTTATCCGCTTCGGATGGCTCGCGGCGATGCTCTCCCTGCGAGAACCAGTGGGCCACGGTGCTCTTAGAGCGCCCGCATAATTCCGCTAATTCGTCGTAGGTGACAACCCAGTACTCTAGGAACTCTTCCGGCTCCATTTGTCTCGAAATCCTAGCCTTGTAAGCCTTGAACAGTTCCCAGTGTCGTCTGGTTGGGGTTTTAGCGGCTATCATGGCAAGAACGTGAGCATGCACGGGTGACAACATTCAGGTTATAGTACGTCAATTTAGAACTGATCCGGTAGTTTGCCTTGAGGATATTTGGCTATTCCCTAGATCTTTGTGTAGCTCCTGCCGAATCAGGGCGAACCGCTGCACATCTGCCTGGGTTAGCCAGGACTCAATTTCGTAGAACGTTTGCCCACCCTGTCGCTGAGTCCGCAACGTGAGAATCGTCTCCGGCAGGTGGTGGGCATCGCCCCTGAACTCGATATTCAGATCGCGCCCCCGCTCCACAATTGTGTAGAACTGCTTGCCCTCAAACACTCGCTGCCCCCGGTGCTGCCCCTGGCAAAACCGCTCCAGGAGCAGCACCGCCGTCCCCGCAATCTGCTCCTGAGTCTGGCGGTCAACAACGGTCGGTGTTCTGGGGCGCGGTGAGGTCAAGTCAAGTCATTGATGAAAGGGTTGAGCCCCGCCATGATGGCGGCATCGTCGCCCAAGAACTCCCGCAGGGGCTGATCCACCGGCCCTGCGGCGGTCACCGTTTTGATGGGTGCTGCTGGGGCGGATGCCATAGAGCCATTAGCCGATGGTAGATGTCGTGGGTATGGCTTACCCAGTGGGAGAGCTGTCTTGGGTGGAGTTATCGAATCATCGAAGGCTTCCCACTCCGGCAGAAACCGTTCCTTGATCTCTAGAATCTGAGTCGTCAACTGCTGAATTGATCGCACAGCCTGCCGCCGAATTTCATCCTGGGGAGATTGAATGGCTGCCATGGCAAAAGGGCCATAGCAGCCATTCAGCGCCGATCGCATACGGGCATGGAGGTCGTGGCGAGACTTTCCCCGGCAATAACCAATCACCGCCACATCCAGCTCATCTCGGCTGGAGTACTGAATCCGGGCCTTTGTTTTGGAGGTTTGGGTCATTCCTTTGAGTCCTTATCGTTGCTGCGATTGGGTAGAGTTTGGCGCTAGCGGGTCTGGGTTGGATTGGCGCTGTACATGAACGTTTTGAACAACCCATAGACATCGGCCCAGCGGACGCTGGTGATCAAGTCGGGTTCTGCCGTACCCTCCTGGCCTCGCAGCACGTCGGTCATCTCCTGTCGCAGGGCCTCGGCCCAGGTGATCTGCTGAGTAAGCCCGCGCTGGTCAAAAAACTGCTCCAGCTCTGGCCTAATAAAGTAGGCGGCACCCCCGCCGACAATTACCTCTACTTCAGCCGAGGGCAGCCACTCCACCAGAAACTGATTCACCCGATCTAGATAGAACTCCCGAGCATAACTACAGGCCCTGGTCAGATCGAGAGCTTCCTTACGGCCTGGGACGTGGAAGGTAGGATGGTCTTGAAGGATTGCTTCCAGCAGAGCCGGATCATCAGGAGCGACACCCGGCAGTTCGGTGGCACACTGCTTTAGGTATTCCACGAACCCTGGCCCCTGGGAGGTGCTGTTGGTTTCCTGGGGTGTGCTGCCCTTCTCGAAGGTGAGGATAGAGAGATTGCGGTGGCCGAACATGAGGACGACGACGGTAGAATCGCGAATTCCCACCCCAGCCCTCGCTAGCTGTAATCCCTTCGCCAAGTAGAGCCCAGCTCCTTCTGGCTGCATCTCAACGCGCTCTAGTTGCCCAAACAGAGACCGGCCCCGAAAGCTGAAGTCTGAAATAGCTCCCAGAATCTGAGCCTTCAACTCCTTGCGGTCTTGCCAATATTCTTCCAGCGGCAGCAGCAGACCCAGCTGAGCGGTGAACTCACAACCCGAGGTGTCGAAGTCCTGGGTGACCAAGGTTTTCTCAGCGATGACGCCGAGGGTAGCCAGGATTTTGTAGACAGCGCGATCGCGCTTCGGCAGAGCCAGACCCGAGTCACCTTTTTGGGCGATCGCCAACGCCCCAATGGCATAGGCACTATTGCCCACCATCACATAGGCACTGTCCTCGGGTTCCTGGCTGGTCAACCCGCCCAGCATTAGTCGATCAAGCCGCGCTGGGTTCAACCGAGCCACCTGGGGGTCGAGGTGCAGCAGGTAGGGCTGGCCCTGCCAGTAGAGACACTTGGTGGCAGAGCTGCCCATGTCGATATAGGTCTGGATGATCTGGGTCATAGTTTGAATGCCAATGACAGCGTTTAATCAACATCCTGAAGAGCAAAGAGGGCCTTCAATTCTGTTGATGAATATCTGTATTCTGAATCGCCGGTTTTATTCACGACTTAATAACGACTGAATTGTTATCTTCAGCAAAATCCATCATCGTTTTGATGACTGAAGAATTTCATTCACGACTTATTCACGACTTGATAACGACTTGATAACGACTTGTCTAGCTAGATTCTGGCAGAACTCTAGAATCACTGAATCATTCACGACTTGATAACGACTTAATCACGACTTGCTGGTTGGGGTCTTTCTATAAGAGACGAAAACCAATCACCTAAGTGATGAATAAAAACAAATTTTGCTGCTTGTTGGATTGATCAGAACTGGCAATATCTGTGGGCTACAACAGAGACTATTGCTCCCCCTCCCTTAGCACAAATGCCCCGGCAAAAGCCTGATGGGCTGCCCTGGGGGCTACGCCACTCCACTGCGTTTCGTCGCTCCGCGTTTCACACACCACGCCCAGCCCTGGGCCAGGGGGTTGCAGAAACCCAGCAATATCAAGGGTTCCAGGTATGGGAGCCAATGGCCGGTCGTTTACGAATTACTAACGAATTCACGGAAAAGCTCATGGGTAAAGGATTTAGCGTCTCGCTGCCCCTCGAAGAGGCGGCAATCGTCGAAAAAGAGGCCAATCGGCTGGGCCTACCCGCCGCCAGCATCATTCGCCTGATGATGCGCGACGGGCAGCAGCGCCGCGAACTGGAACGACAGGTGGATGATCTGAAGGCTCGGATGGAGCTGCTGCAAGTGCAGTTTCAGGGGCTCCAGATTTTGCTGGAGACCATCGCCCTAGAGCAGGCTAATGCTCGGGGGCCGCAGGCGCTGGAAAATCGCAAGGCGCTGATTCAGGAAATCCGCAAGCGCCAGGGTTTAGTAGAGGGCTAGGAGGTCAGCCATGCTCAGCCTGACGGTGATCAGCGCCAACCAGGGCGAAACATACTACACCGCCGAGAATTACTACACCAATGAAGAGAACCAGGCCCACTCGGGTTGGTGGGGCCAGGGGGCCAAGAGCCTGGGGCTATCAGGCCAGGTGCAGGGGGCCGACTTCAAGAACCTGCTCCATGGCTCCCATCCTCAGGGGCACCAAACTCTATCGGGTCGAAAGATTGACCCAGATCGTCATCGAGCCGGGCTGGATTTAACTTTTAGTGCGCCCAAGAGTATCAGCCTGGCGGCCCTGGTCGGGGGGAATGAAGCGATCGAGCAGGCCCATCGCACTGCTGTTACTCGTACCCTGGCTATCATCGAGGAGCGCTATGCCCAAACACGGGTGCGGACACCGGAGGGAAGGCAGGCAGTTGGCACCGGCAACCTGATCGTCGCCCAGTTCCACCACGACACCTCCCGCGAGAAGGATCCGCAGCTGCACACCCATTGCGTGGTGATCAATGCCACGCAGCTGAATGATGGTCGCTGGCAGTCGCTCCACAACGACACCCTCTTCAAGCAGCAAAAGCTGTTGGGGATGATTTACCAAAACGAGCTGGCGGTGGAGGTGCAGCGCCTGGGTTACGGCATTGAGCCCAGGGCCAACGGTCAGTTTGAACTCCGGGGGTATCAAGCCGAAGACCTCCAAACTTTCTCCAAGCGGCGGGAGCAGATTCTGGCAGCAGTAGAGGAGAATGCGACGGCCCAGGCGCGAGAGCTGGCGACGCTGATGACCCGAGCACCTAAGGGCAAGGAAATCCCCAGAGAAGAACTGCGCACCTACTGGCAGCAGCAGGCCCAGGCGCTGAAGCTGGAGCACCCTCAACCCCAGTTGATGGACTGGCAGAGCCAGCCGAAGCGGGCCACTCAAGCCGGGCTGACCCACTGCGCTGAGCGGGAGGCAGTGTTCCATCGCGAGCAAGTGGAGCGGTTTGCCCTGGAAAACCATCTGGGGCAGCAGCTCTTTGATGACGTGCAACAGACAGTGGACACCGATCCGGAAGTGATTCACACCCATGACCAGCGGCTGACTACCCAGACGGCGGTGCTGCGGGAGTTGGAGACCATTCGCACGGTATTGGATGGCCGAGGAGATGTGGGGGCGATCGCCTCGCCAGACTTGGTGGAAGCAAATCTGCGCAATCAGGGCCTGACCGAGGGCCAGGTGCAGGGGGTGATGTTGGCGGCCACCACCCGCGATCGCGTCATCGCCTGGCAGGGGGTGGCTGGGGCGGGGAAGAGCTATGCCCTGAATCAGTTTCGCCAGATTGCGGAGGCCCAGGGCTACACCGTTCGGGGCTTTGCTCCTAGTGCGGAGGCGGCGAAGGCCTTGGGCGACTCGGCTCAGATTCAGCCGGTGGAAACAGTGGCAGCATTGCTGTGTGCTCAACCAGTGGAACCGAACCCGGCTCAGCCTGAGGTATGGGTGGTAGACGAGGCGGGGCTCTTGAGTGCCAAGGATGCTTTGGCCCTGGTGACCAAAGCCCAGGCGCAGCAGGCCCGAGTGGTTTTGGTGGGAGATACCCGGCAGCTGTCGGCGGTGGAGGCGGGGAACCCGTTCAAGAGTTTGCAGCAGGCGGGGATGGCGACGGCCTACCTCACCCAGTCGTTGCGGCAGAAGAACCAGCAGATCAAGGCGGGGGTTGACCTGATTGCCGCTGGGGAAATTGCAGCGGGGGTGCGGCAGTTGAAGCCGTACATCCACCAGGTGAGTAGTCAGGAGGCGAGGGCAGCGGCGATCGCCCGCGACTATCTCGCCCTGGCTCCAGATGAGCGAAAGAAGACCTTGCTCTTGGCAGGCACCAACCAGGAGCGATTGGCGATTACCCAGCTGGTGCGAGAGGGCATGAAGGCAGAAGGCACCCTAGGCCAAGGTCTGACGGTAAAGCGGCTGAAGGCGAGGGATTTAACGGAGACCCAGGCCAGCTATGCCCACCATTTTCAGCCGGGGAATATGCTGATTCCCCAGGCCAGCTACAAGCGGCTGGGGTTAGAGAAGGGGCAGCGCTACGAGGTGCTGACGACGGATAGTCACAGTAATGGGCTGACGCTGCGGGGGCAATCCGAGGGAGCGTTGCAGGTGGATCCAGCCCAGATCCGGCGGAAGTCGGTCTATGAAGTGGAGGAGATGGAGATTGCGGTGGGCGATCGCCTGCGGTGGACGTGCAATGACCATGCCCTGGGGCGTCGCAATGGCCAGGAGTTTGAGGTGGTGGGGCTTGAGGAAGGGCAGGTACTGATGCGTTGGGGGCAAGGGGAGTTGGGATCCTTTGAGGGTTCGGAGCTAGCGCATCTGGACTACGCGCTGGTCAGTACTACCTATGCAGCCCAGGGCAAATCGGCGGAGCGGGTGATTGGGGCGTTGGATCGCCATGTGGCGCGCGCGAGCTTTTATGTGGCGGTGAGCCGGGTGAAGCGAGAGCTGCGGCTATATGCCTCGGAAGATTTGGATCGGCTGATCGAGCGGGTGGAGCGATCTAGGGCAAAGGAAAACCCTGGGGAGGTTACGGGTATCAGTAGTGGCCGCTCTCAGCCCACTGATTTGCCGCTACCGACCAATTTGAACAATTTAGTTGCTATGGCCAGCCAACAGGCAAACCTGGCCCACACAATGCATAACAACAGTTCCAACAAACAAGATGGAAGCTTGGAACGATAGGGGATTGGCCGAAGCTATCGGTCAGCCTCAAAAATCTGGCTTGCTTTCAGAGTGAGATCTGGAAACTCGACTGAGGCAATAGCCCTCTGCAAACCAAATACTCCAACCTCTTGATAGGTCTCACCAGCTAGCGACAGCACCATGACGGTTTGGGCTACGGGGTCAACTAGCCAGTACTCCGGCACCCCAAGGGCTGCGTACTGAGCCCGTTTGGAGACATAATCGCGGTCTCGATTGGTTTTGCCAGGGCTGACAATCTCAACCACCAACCGAGGGGGTGGCATATCACGGGTGATCGTTAACCGCCTCTGGGTCAGTTCCAGATGCTCAGGGCAAAGCACCACCAGGTCGGGGTAGCGGTTGGCCGCATCGTTCGGTTGCAAGACCGGCACTTGCAGTTCTAACGCATGGATTTTGATTAACCGCAGGGGAGCGACGTTGGCCGCGACCAGCAGAAATTGCAGGTAATTAGCCAGCCAATTATTCGGTTCTGACTCGGGTGGCAATTCGACTAACTCCCCACGCACTAATTCAAAACGCCCCTCTAGCGGCGTCTCATTACTGTAGGCAAGATACTCCTCAAAGGAAGCGAGCTTTACCTTTGCCTGGGTCATAGCCTTTTCCCCGCAGACGTTGTTCTCATCCTAGCGTGCTGCATGGCTTTACCTAACCCCTGGACTGCCCTGCCTACCCCCCGCATAAAAAGCTTTTAGTTAACTCGGCCCAAATGACCCAATATTCAAAGATCCAAGCCAACCTACGGCAGACGTTCATGGTCTACTTAACCAAGCAATAACGTAGACTCAACGCTCCTGACCTTGATGAGAAATCGCTGGAGCCGTTGCACAAGGGCGATGGCGTTGCTGAAGTCGCAACATT
The DNA here is from genome assembly GCF_050565655.1 of Nodosilinea sp. AN01ver1. Lineage (NCBI taxonomy): Bacteria > Bacillati > Cyanobacteriota > Cyanophyceae > Nodosilineales > Nodosilineaceae > Nodosilinea > Nodosilinea sp. AN01ver1. Next base: position 80,420 of record NZ_JBNXVS010000012.1, read on the forward strand.
TCAGCCTGAAACCGCTTCAGATCAACTATAGTCAGGTTTTCCAAGGTGACAGTATCACCCTGAGCCTGCAAGATAGCGCCCCGTTCACGGGCCTCTACAGTCAGCTGCGGCCCCTCAGCGGCTATTCGATAAATTTGCCCCTGTACCCAAACTTTGGGATCTACTGTCGAACGTTTAACGGACACGTTTCCTCGCTCTGTCTGATAGGCGTGGGCCAAGATACTCCAAGCCTGGCGTACAAACGCTTGAATCTGATCCGCTGAAATTGCAGGATTATAGACTGCTGGAGCCTGGACACCTGCGTTTTGTTTCTTTTGAGGTTTGCCCCCGGTCAGGACGTGATGGTTCTCACTAGCTATAGTCTGGATAGACTGCTTCATATTGCTAGGACACAGCTCTTCATACACCTGCCGGTCTAACTTCCACACACGCTTCCAAGCGCTGGTCTCCCCCCCAGTAAAAACTGCCGCCGGGGTGCAACTGGCCGGATCAGTAATGCTCTCCATAATTCGCTCCACCCGCTCAGCGTCAATTCCCAAAGCAGCCCCCGCCGCTCGCACCAACTCCTCGGCATTGCCGCTAATCAGTACCCGATTTTGGGCGGCCCAGTTCTCCCAGCCATAGAACTCACGCAGGGCGTAGGTTAGCGAGTGCGATCGCGATTCTAATGGACTATCCCCATGCAGCACCGCCTGGGCCTTCGCTGTGGCCAAATCCTCCAGCCGTAAGACTCCCGGTTGAGCAGGCTGAGACTGGATTCGAGGTCGAGACTGGCGGAATAGGCCTTGCTCTCTTCGACCACTCACTGGGTACAAGCCGACCGCATCCAACCGCTCCACCCAAATTGGCGGCACCCGCTGCACATTGACATAGGCATTCCCACTCGGGCCAATCGTCGGCGCGAGCACCGTGAAGTGTCCCTGCCCTAGAGCCTCTCCCATGTGCTGTCCACCCACCCCATCCAGTGAGAAATTGGTAAAGCTCTTTTCGTAGGCTCGCACTGCCAGCCGCCAGCCGCCGCTGTGGGTGCGCTCGGTAAAGGTTTGCTGTAAGAGCGGGTATTGGCCCAGCCAATCGGCGATCCGCTGGTCACAGGCCTGCTGCGAGTCAAACTGCTTCACATCCACATCAATCCAAACGATGTTGTGCCAACCGCCCAGGGTGCCAATGCCGTTATCGGGGTTAGCAAACCAGGTCTGAAGCTCAGCCTGAGTCGGCATCCGATTTTGATACTGGGTGTGCCGGATCAGATGGGGAATTCCACGGCTGTCCACATAGCTAGGATTCTTGCCGGTAAAGGCAGGCACCAGAGCCCCTTCTTTGTCGCGCTTTAGGCTGCCATCCCGGTTTCGGGCCGGGTAGCGAGTCGGGTCTTGGGCTGGGGCAACGGACAGCGGTGGCAGCCCCTGCGATCTCAGCCAGTCAAACGTGGCGCGAAGGGCTGGGTTCATCGGCTTGACCCGCTGGGGTTTGAAAAATCCATTCCATAGGGTGAACAGTGCCCGTGACCAGTTCCAGACGGTTGACTGTGAGCTGCTGGTTCACCAGGGCATAGACCAACACCCCATCCCAAAACATCTCCAGGCGATCGGGTTCGTGCTCCGCCGTCCACTCCACATCGAGCTGCATTTCGTCGCTCTCCACATACACGGCCTTTTGCCCATCACACAAAATCACGATGGACTGGGGGCGGTAGTCGGCGGGCAAGGGGGCCAGGGTCATCATCGTTCAAGTCCTGCTGAAGTCGGGGTGGGAACACGGTCTGATTCTAGGCGCTGCACAAATCGCTGAAACCGCTGGCAGTCTTCAGCCGTCACCACCGTGCGTTGAATTTTCCCCTGGGCGATTTCCAAAATGGTCTGGGGTTGAGGCGTCATTCTACGGACGGTCAGCCGGTCGGCGGTCTGCTTCAATTCATAAACCTTGCCGCGAAACTGAGTATGGGGGCCTCGGGTCTGCCCGATCGCCGACAAGATTTTCTGGGAGGCTTGGGCCACATATTTTCCCCGTTGCTGCAATGCCTGATATTGGGCCAGATCTTGAGCCATCGCCTGCTGTAGGTTTGGCGCGAGGCCAACACCGTTGCCATTGGCTTGTTTGGTTGAGAGGCCCAACTGCTTGATCTGTTCTAGGTGTAGCGGGTCATGACCTAAATCGCGGGCGGCGCGGTACCAATCGCGCAAGGTGTCTAGGGCTGAACGCGGCAATGGTTCGGGCACAGTCTCCAGTGCTGCATCATCGACCTGTTGTCCCTGAAGGGCTATTGCTGGAACCGTAGGCGCTGGCAATGATCCTGTAGGCTGCGCTGTAATGACCTCTGATGCTGGCGCTGTTGGCTGAGGTTTTCCTGCCGAGTCAGTCCAGGCTGGATCGGCGGTCTGACGACCCTTGTGTCCATTTTGATGCGCCCTGTTGAACTGGTCGAGGTCAAACAGATTTTGCACCTGAAATTCAGGCTCCTTAGACGCTGGTGCGGGGGGCTGGGGTGGAGGAATCGGCTCAACAGGGGCTTGGGTTGGTTCTTCTAGGGCTGTTGGTTCGGGGGGATGATGGGGGTGGATGGCGATTGTCCCTTCTACCTCCGCAATCACCACCTCCCCCTGTTGGGTCAGCCTATCCACATACTTGTGCAAACTCTGCACCGGAAACCCTGCCACTCGTACCCGTCCGAGTTCCTCCACCCCAGACTCCATGCTGGTACCGATCATCTCCAGATGCTCGATCAAGGGCTTAGCCCCGTCGAAAAACGCCTCATAAAACCGCTGATCTGGCGACTGCACCAGCACGATCGCATCGGGATACTGCTCTTTCACCTCCAGGTATTGCCGCATATCGCTCGGCATCTGCGATCGCTCATCCTCCGGTTCTTGTGGGGATACCACTTCTCCTTCAGGCTCTGCCTGGGCTTGAATCTGGGCGGCTTCCGCAAACCCCTGCTGGACAATGTTCTTGGAGAAAATCTGGGCAAAGGCGCGATCCGGCAGCCTCGACTCCCCACCCCGCAGACTCTGCACCGCCGTCTCCTTAAACTCGATGTGGCCCTCAGCCCGCACCCTAAACACCATCTCCGAGTCGATGAACATATCGCCGTTTTGGGTCAGGTAGTGGGTCAGATATAGCTCATCCCCCTGCCGCTCCACCACCAGCGGAATAAAAGGCTCATTCTCAATCCGCAGGTGAAACTCCTGGGATGTCATTACGTCCTGCTCAATCCCCGCATTCCTCAAAAACCGTAGAATCCGCTTCTCCAGTTGGCCCATCGGGGGCAGATTGGGTATAGATGGGGACAACGGAGCTTCAGCCACAGATCTTTCTACTGCTAGTTCTGGCTTGGGTTGACTTGCAGCAGCAGCAGGCACAACCGGCTGAGAAACAACCGGAGGCTTGATCGCCTCCGCCTCTACCTTCTCCAGCGTTGGTAGCGACACCCCCATCAACTGCCGCGCCACCTCCTTAAACTCAAAGGCCGCCAGCGTGTAATTTCGCTGATGCATCACCACCCCCAGCACCCGCTCTAGTCGTTCTGGCGGGATAACGACCTCCATGCGATCGGCTACCGAATAAAAATCCGACCCCGCTGCCGCAATCAAGTCTTCATCCAGGTAGTACCGCCCACCCGACTCCTTTGATTTCGGCGCTTGCAGAATAAACCCCTCCCCCGCCTGCTGGGGCTTTAGCAGCAACAACTCATCAAGGGTCTTCACCGTCCCCTGCCGATTCGTCAGCTCCGTCAGGAACCGAAACACCTGCTGCGGCTCCTTAAACGCCACCGGCTCTTTCGTCAGCTCCGACTCAATATCAAAGCCCTTGGGCATAATCAGCCCCTGGCAAACCTCGCCCTGGTAGTCGGTATAGTTCACCAACTTGCCGTTGGAGTACTTCTCAAACGCCTTGATCAGGTTGCCGGTGAAGATCTGCCGGTTGACCCGCCCCGCCTCCTGCTGCATGTCGAACAGGGAATAAACGCTATTGCCAAACCAGTCTTCGGATTGAACCGTGGCATCGAGCGATCCGCTCCGACCCGTGTTGAACTTCGAGAACGGCACCGTGATTTGCCGTGCCGAATCGGCCACCAAAATCCTCAGCTTCCAGCGATTGGGTGCCGCTGGGCTCCCAGAGCGCTTTTTGGCATCAGCCCCCGCAACCACGCCATAGAGAATGGTCTTGCTGGCTGGGGTCACTAACCGCAGCGGTGTCCCCGGTACAAAGGTTTCGAGCGTGCTGGAGACATGCATGAACTGCTGCTCAATTCGGTCGTTGAGCTTCTCAATCGCCTTACTGTCTTGCTTTTGGGCGATCGCCGCCTGTCGGTAGCGGTTGGTCGCTGCTTCCAAATCAGTTATCGTAGCTGTCACTTGCTGAAGCGCTTTTGCCGCCAGAGCATCCGGATCGTGGGCCTCAACCGACGCTACCTCCGCCAACCCCACCGACTCCCGCACCGCATTGATCGCCTGAAGCTGAGTCAGTGGTTTGCTCTCACTCTTCGCCTCCACCAGCTCCAGATATACCGGCCCCGTAAACTCGCTGGCGGTTTCGCTGTCATCGGCCATCACCTCCATCCGCGCCAGAGGCCGAGCATCGAGATCCAGCTGATCCGCCTCCAGAATGTTCTCCCCCATTGCTCTGGCCTGATCCACCAGGTCGCAGTACTCCGACTCAATCAGGCTGTAGACGGCTTCTTGTTCAGTAATGGGCAGTAGCGGAATCCGACCCGTCACCTTCTTAATCAGGGCAATATCTGAAGCCCCGCTATCCCCCTGGGCAGATGGGAAATCCAGCTTGGCATTGAGTTCTGGATCATCGGCCAGCAGCTCCGTTACCACCTGCTCGCCGTAGGGATTCATAAAATCCACCACGGTGTTGAGCGAGATATCGGTCTCCCGTGCCGCTGTAGTGTTGGCATTGAGATTGGCCATCTTGCGACAGAGGATCGCCCCCGGTCGTTTTTCCGCTGGAAGGTCGCCCATCAACAGCGTGTAGTTGGGCAGCGCTACCTGCCCGGTACGATGCACCCGGCCCAGCATCTGCATAAACACATTGATATCCCGCTCCGCCTGGGCCACAATCATGTGGCGAGGCCGCTGGTCAGCAAACTTCTCCGAAGCATGGAGCGAAATCCCCGTGGAGCCCGAACAGTTGAGCAGAATGACATCGGCATCCCCGGCATTGAACTGGGCCACCGCATCAATCTTGCCCTTAGCGGTGGTCTCCTCCCCCAACCGCACTTTGTAGGCCATGGATCCATCGGCCCCATATTCAATGCCCGACTTTCGCCCGGTGACTTCAGTAACCCGGTAGCCCGCTCGCTCTAACTGCTGCTCGATGTAGTCAATCGGGCTGATGGGAATACCCGTGAAATCACTCTCGCGAATACAGTCCAGGGCTTCTTCGTAGACCAGAACCCCCTCAGCTCCGAGTTGGTCATCGCTAAGGCGCAGCCGGGTGGAGTGACCCCGATAGTCGGTCACCACCACGTCTCTAGATCGCTCCAGATACCGTTCCAGCAGGTCCCCAAAGGACAAGTTCATCCCGTCCCCAGGGCTCAAATCTTGGGACTCCGCATAGGCCTCGATGAAGCTGCCCATGGTGTTGGCCACCGTAATCACGGGCTTTTCACCTCGGTTCAGGGCCGCAATGGCTTCTTCCACCGTCGCATCTGCCTTTTGGGCCAGCAGACTCTGCTCAATGCAGTTGTGCATCAACGAGGTGAAGTTGGTACTCCTGGCTCCCAGATCGCCAATCGCTCCATCCTGCCCCAGGGCCTTCGCTTCTGCCTTGGCCTGATCACTAATCGCTTTCACCGCCTTCTGCTTAGCCCGGTCAAAGTCCTTAATGGCTCGCATTGCCGCCGAGAAGTCATCGGCTACCTCCCGATCCACCGGCACCGTTTTGGCTTGAAACGAAATGCCCTCATAGGAGCGCTCGCGGCGCAGCATCTGCCCGGAGGCGACAAACTTGCTGGCCACAATTTGCTGAAGCGGTACCCCACCCCGCGTCAAGATATTCTCCAGCGCCGTCATGCTGCTCACGCCCAGCCGCAGGTCAGTGCGCCGAGCATAGAGATCCATCACATCGGCCCGTTTGGCGTAGGTCGCCGACGAGTAAAACACTCCCGAAGACAGGTCGATCAACTCCCGCACAAAATCCGCCCGATCCGGTGGCCCCGCTTCTTTCCATCCCCCTTTACTGCCCCCTGCCTGGTGGGCCTCGTCCAAGATCAAGATGGCATTTGGAGCCATCCGTCTGAGGAACGTGCGCCGTAACGGTTCCTTCTTTCCTACGGTCTGAAGCTGGCTGTAGGTGGTGAACACCGCGCTGTAGCGGCCCAGGTTCCCCCGCTGAATCATCGCCTGCATTTCCGCCTTCTGCTTGGCGGCCCCGGCAGTTTTCAGCGCCGCCCCATTGGCTAGCGGAATCTCGGTGCCGCTATCGGTGATGAAGGGCGAAAACCGCCGCATCCCGATATCCCCTACATCGCGCATCATGTCGGCATAGAGGGGTTTGTCCTTAGTTATGAATAGGGCGATCTTCGCCTGCTGCTGGGCATAGCGCATGATGCTGGCACAGATGCGGCCCTTGCCAATGCCGGTCTGGTCGCCCGTGATGAACCCGGCTCCCCGCTCGATATTGCTGATCGCCAGTGCCGAGGCATCCACCTGCTCAGCGCTGAAGTATTGATGCAGCTCCGCCACAGAACCATAGCCCAGGCGGGTGACCAAGTATGTATCAATATCGCCCTGCTGCTGCTCAAATCGCTCCAGTGCCTGCTGCGCTGCACTGGCCATATTGAAAGGGATCAGGGTCTGGGTCGAAAAGCCCTTGCTTTTGGGCACATAGGCCACTTGCCGGGGCTGGACATCATACGTGTCTGCTGACGGAGCCACAGCCTCGCCGGTTGAAAGAGGAGTATTCATGGTGATTTCCGAGTGAGGTTCTACAGGCTCAGTTCGGCCAGCCATGCCTCTAGCGTGGTCTCGTCGTGCAGGCTGATCCAGTCCAGGTAATCCGGGTAGCTGGGGGTTACGGGTGTTACCGGAAAGCTCCCCCCGTAGTGGCGCAATCGTTCCTGAAACCGCCAGTTCCTCCGAATCAAGGTCTCCGCCCACTGCTGCCGCCAATACTCCAGGTCGTCGTCTGGCTCCAGTATCGGCGTGTGCTGAACCGGGTCCAATTCGCTGAGGGTCGTGGCCAGCCCTTGTTGCGTCTCGATTTGGGAGGTTTCCGAGACCGAGTCCTGGATCATTCTGTCCAACCGGGTTTGCATCAGCTGCAGGTAAGTCGCTTCGTTCAGCTGTTCCAGCTGTGGCGGCACCTTGACGATGAATAGCGTTCCCAGGCCCTCCAGCGTCCAGAGGTTGGGAAAGCTGGGGTACTGGCTGATCATGAACGGATACGTCCAGGGAGATACGGGCGTGGTGGATAGGTTCATGGGGAATCAACTCCTTAAGTTCAGCAAACGACTTGTAGATAACCGGGACATCAGCGGCAGGTAACGGGCGTTCAGACCGGCCTCGGCCTTCAATCACAATCAAATCAATCGGAAAACCCGCGCCCTGTTTGCGGTACAGGTCACCCCAAATGGAAATGTGTTGGGTAACGGCGTACTGCTGGTACAGGGCATAAAAGAAGCCTCGACTTTCCAGGGTGTTGTAGCGCTCAGACCGCAGCTCTGCGTCTACACCTAGCTTGCCGCCCATGATCAGAACGGCGCGACCATCGTCCTTCATCGCTCCTAGAGCTTGGAACGAGATCGCCTGATCAATCTGAGTCGTCCCCCGCAGGTTGCCCGGCAACCTGAACCGTTTACGCTGCCCTTGTGCATCTCGCACCACGCCAAAGGGTGGGTTGGCGATCACCACGTCATGCAGACGATCCGGCTGATACTCCGCTGCATCCCACTCCGTGACGCGGTACCCCTGAGCCTGCAAGTCAGCGGCGCGGTCTGGATTAAGTTCATTGACGCTCACCTGGGCAGGGTCAGTTCCCACCAGCAATGCGCCGTGCCCAGCCGAGGGTTCGTAGACGGTGGTTTCGGGAGTAATGCCCGCCAGTGTAGAGGCCAAAAACGCGATAGGAATCGGCGTACTGTAAGCTTGCTGCAACACACTGGTTGAGGAGCGGACGTTTAGGGCTGGCTGGCGATCGTGCAACTCGATCAGCCGATCATAGGTGTCGTGAGTTGTGGCCGAGGTTTGAAGGATGCCCTGGGCTGCTCGCACCACTGCCCCCTCCACCGCTTCATCCACCTGCTTCGCCAGGGCTGTACCAGGGTTGACTGGCGTGCCCAACACCAGCGCCGCCTGTTGTCGGGCGGCGGTAATCGTCGTAAACCCTTCACCCCCCAGAAAGTGGGTAGTGAAGTGGTTCACCATCTGCTGTTGGGCGTCTTCTACCATTCCTACTCACCCATGGCCATGCCCACGGCGCGGCTGCGTTGTCGGCTGTTTAAGGGCGTCACTTTAGCCGGTTGGTGCCGCTGCAAATCCTGGCTGAGTTCCCGGTCGATAAAGCGAAAGTAGGCCACATCCTTGGACGTGAGATTAGACCTGATTTTGCCGTTGTCGATGCTGAGAATCTGACCCCGCTCCCCCGCCTGAATTTTCAGGCTGTTGGGGGTCTCCTCAATCCGGTACTGGCTGCCCCCTTGGAAGACCCGCTTGCCCTGTACGTTGGGACGGCTGCCGGTGACATCGAGCAGTTTGCGGGCGGTTTTCGCTAGCGCCAGGGCCGTGAGATCACGGGTGATGCCCATGTCGCCCGCTGGTGCCAGGTTGCCCAACTGCCGTACCCGCATAGGAGGATCTGGGGACAGACCATCAATCCCCTGAATCTGAATTTGCTGGCGGGCTTTCATAAAGTCGGCCTCTTGGGAGGCCACCATGTCGTTTTTAAGGATGTCCAACCCCCATCGGGTTTTGCGGGCCGTCATCAGTTCAATGCCCTCGCGGTCTGAAACGGTGACCATGCGCCCCTTGGAACTGATCACATAGTTCTCCGCCACATAGAAGCCTCGACCAGGGCTATAGGCGGTGCCGTACTTCTGAAGCAAGTCCACCGCCGTGGAGGCGACCTGCCGACTGCGGATATTCGCTGCCAGGGCTACCACCCGTTCGGTCAGCTGCTGGGATGAGCGCTGCATCACCCGAGTGGTCTGCTGCATCCATTTCTGGGTAGCTTTTTCGACCACCTGCTGGTTCTGGCGCTCCATCACGTCGAGGATGGAGACTACCCTGGGTGAGGCCATAGCCAGAGGCTGAGCTGCGACTCGGGTGGGCGCAGGCTGACTAGCCGGTGGTAAGTTTCCTGGTCCTGGCTCTAGAGAAGACTGGGCAGGCTTGACCTCCTGTAGTAGAGAAACCTCAGGTTGCTCTGCTGCTTTGATCGGAGACACGGGCACAGGAGCGGGAGACACAGCATCCCCGGCTCCAGGCGGAACGGCTGCTATTGACTCCTCATGGGAGGCTTCCGCCTGAGACACTTCCGCCTGAGGCACTTCCGCCTGAACAACTGGATCGGGCTCTAGTCGGTTGGTCTCAACTGACCCCTTGCTCATCCGATAAACCAGTTCATCTCCAGCCTTGATATTGATCGTCCCTTTGGCTCCAGTGGTCGCTTCAGCGCCCGCCTGCGGAGGCGCATCTACCGCCGCCTGGAGCAGCTTCAGCGTATTGGCATTGAGCTTGTTGACGGAGTCTTTATCGGCATAGCCTTCGCGGTAAACAATCTCGCGGCCCATCTTGATCTCGATGGGCTCAGCGGCGGATTGGGGCAAAGCTACGGCATCCCCAGGCTGAGCATCTGGGGCATTACTCTCAAAGTCTTGCTCCTTTTGCCGAGCCGCCTGGAGCCGCTCACGCAGCATCTGAATAAAGGCCTGTACAGCCTCGGCGGTTGATTGAGCCGTGGCCGCTGCCATTTCGCTAGAGGCCAGGGTGGTGTGAGCATAGTCCTGCTCGATTTGCTTGGCTTCTCCGGGGTTCACTACAGCTTGCATGGTTCCTCCTTTAGGGGGTCTAGTCCTTCTAGCTCCATCAGGGGCATGATTTTGATGCGGTTAATCACCTCCAGCCCTTGAACCGAAAAGTAGGCGGTGTCGCCATCGATCAACCACTCCACCAGGGTTGGCGTGTAGTCGATCTCCACATCGGCGCACTGGGCTTGAATCCGGCCATCCCGCCAGTGCAAAACCGTCACATCGTCGTACAGCACCTCAATCTCGCGGGGCACATAGTCCGCACCCAAGGTCGGCTGATCTAATACCAACGCCAGATCAGCAGCGATGTTGGGGTAAGCCAACAGGGCGGTGACCGTATCGACAGGCAGCCTCGCCCGCAGGGTTTGGGCCAGCATGAGATCAGGGGATTGAATTGTTGTCGTCATCAGAGGTCTCCTAGAGCAAACTGCTGTACTTATCGATCAGGCCAGCGGGGTCAGGGTAGGCCGAGTTGACCGGGGCCTGGGGCTCCGGCAGCATGGCTTCTACCATCTGTCGTCGCTTTTCTAAATCAGCGGCAGTGGGCATCTGCTGGGGGCTGCGGCGCACCAGGCGAGCATGGATCTTGGTCCACAGAGCTTCGCTGCCCTCGCTGGCTTGAATATCGGCCTTGGGAATTTTGATCGCCTGTTGGATAGGAATCGCAGCTTCCCCTCGGGAGGTAAAGCCAGGGTTGATCAAGATGCATTTGCCCGGTGGTAGGCGGAGAAACTGGCTGGGTTCAAACAGCTTGCGGGTGCGCTCCTGGTCGGAGATGGTGGTGCTGGATTTGCCCCCGCCACGATTACGCGACTTTTGCTTGTGCTGAATTTCTTCGTCCCCCAGGAAGTCGGAGAACATACGGGCCGCTTCGTATTCCTGGGGGTTGAAGACCGCTTTGGTGGCGCAGGCTCCCAAGATGGCGCGGGCTAGCTCGCGACCGTAGGTTCTCTCCAGCTGAACCAGGTTTTGGAAGCCGAGGATGACCGCCAGCCCATCCTCTCGGTTCTCGTTCAGCCACTGCACCAGGGTGGGCAGGTAGAGGGTAGGCAATTCGTCAATCGCGACAATCAGCGGATCTTGCCGCCGCTGGGCCACATTGCGGGTAACTAGCATGTGCAGCACCGTGGCTACCAGCGGCCCCACCACGTCCCGCCGCTCCCGATCCATCCCTAGAATCAGCAGCTGCCTACCGGTCAGGTCTAAGGGTATGGAGGTTTGACCGCAGAAGGCTCCCAGCACTCCTTCTTTCATAAAGCGGGTAAAAGTCTCACTGGCGCTACCCACAATGCCGCTAGCGGTTTTCTCGGCATCCTTGACCCCAATCAGCTGGTTGAAAGACACCCGAATCCAGCTATTCATGCCGTGGGCCGCCGCCACTCGGTTGCCTAGGTTAGTCAGGCCCAGTACGGCCTGGGCGGTCATGATGTCGGGATACTGGGTGGACTTGGCCAGCATTAACAGCGCTTCTGTCAACTGATCGCCAGCGGCGGCGAAGAAGCCATCCTCGGTGCTCTGGGTCATCAGCCGAAAGTTTTTGTTCAGCACCGTGGCAATTTGCCGCGCCATCTCGGCATCGGACTCGCTGCGCAGAAAGTCGATGGGGTTGCACACCTCGGATTCAGGAAAGCCAGGGGCTAGCACTCGCACGTCGTAGCCCAGTTTGGCGGCGTAGGCGGCATGGCGAGCACTTTGGGTCGGGTACTTAAAGTCGTACATTGCTACCGGTAGACCCTGGTCAAGGGCGGAGCGGATCAGCGGATCGATGACGCTGAAGGTTTTGCCGGAGCCTGGCCCACCACAAACGGCGATGCCCCGCTGGAGGTCGGGCAGGTATAGAGACCGGGCATCTTGCTTGCGGGTAGGCTTGCCAATGTAGAGGGAAACCGCGTTGCGCTTGCGCTCTTGAATTTGCCGCACCGCACGCTTGCGGGCGGCGGATTTTTCTTTGCTGCCACCAAAGCGGCTGGTGGCAAGCTTACCTTTCTTGCCTTGGCTCATCAGCGAGAAGGCGGCAATCAGAACGACACAGCCGAGCAGGGTGAGCCCTTGGCGGGACTGGAGTGAGGTCACCAGCTGAGAAATGGATTGAGTAGAGGTGGAATCCACCTGACCCAGAATTGAGGGGTGTTCGGTGTAGTAACGCATCAGCGCAGCACCTCATAGCTATTGGGTGGTAGCTCAATGCCCAGTTGCTCCAGTGCCCAGAGGTATTCCTCAGGAAACTGGCTGCGGGTGCCCTCGGGTGCCGCCGTTAGATACTCGGTCAACTGCTGCTGGTAGGCGTCGCGTCCGCCCTGTTCTTGCAGCACTTGGGTGTAGCGCTGAAGGGCTAACTCGCGAGCAAGGTTCAGCGGGATATAGTGACTAAGCACCGGGTCATCCTCCGGCAGCAGCGACCGGCAGGCAGCTTGGGTGTCCAGGTGAATCAGCACTTCCTGGTAGGTCTCGCCTTCACCGGCCCCGATTAGGAAGTAGCTGCCGGAGGCTGTTTCAACTAAGCCCCATAGTTTGGTGGCCTGAGTCTGGGGGGGCAGGCAGTCGTAGACCGCTTCGGGAATGGGGTCTGATGCCCGAGCCAGATTGAGGCCCACAACAGAAATTAGACCGACCAGCAGGAGACAGAGGCCTGCAAGACCAGCAAATACAGCGCGGTTAAGTCTCATCGCTAAACTCCTTAACTGAGATAGTTCATGGGGTTTTGGGGCTGGCCGTTCTGGCGCATCTCAAAGTGCAAATGCGGCCCTGTTGACCAGCCGGTGCTGTTGGCACGACCGACCGGATCGCCTTGGGCGATGATGTCGCCCGCTTGGACAAAAAAGCCTTGTAGATGGGCGTAGTAGCTCTCTAAGCCATTGCCGTGATTGACGATAACGAGCCTGCCGTAGCCGCTGGTAAGGGAACCGCTGATGCCAGCGAAGGTGACTTGTCCGCCGTCAGCCGCTCGAATGACGGTGCCGGTGGGAGTGCCAAAATCGGTGCCGCTGTGGAGACGGCGATCGCCATGAATTGGGTGAGTGCGATAGCCAAAACTACTGGTGATGCCATAGCCCGGTGCGGGGTGAATAAACCGTCCAGTAGCAGTACCTGGAGAGCCTGAAGCTCTTACGACAGGTGCTGGGTTGGGTTTAGGTTCGCCGGTCTGCGGGTCAATCCCTTTCGCCGTAGCGGCGTCGGCTGAATCGGTGGTCGAAAGGCCTTCCTTGATTTGTCCCAAGAAGACCATGCCCTCTTCCTGCACCGGTAGCCAGGGAATGGGGCCGATGAAGTAGGGAGTGCAGCCCAAGTCCACAAACAGGTTGCGAACGCACATGCGAAAGTACAGCCCGGTTTCAGCGGTGCCGGAGGCCTCATCGGTGTCGAGCACCGCCACTTTGAACGCATTGCCAAAGGGATGGCGACCGGTAGGTTCAACCCCACCGTTGGCGGCGGCCAAGGCCCCGCGTCCGCCGCGCACCTGCTGGTACTTGCCAGAGACCCACTGGGTGCCTTCCACCAGCGTGGGCTGACCAATTTCCAGGTGGGCGCAGTCAGCCTCACAGGGGACATTGAACCCCTCCACATAACTGCCGCTGATCGTGTTGGTGCGGTTGCCTTCCGCCGCGCCAAACACCACATCCACTTGGCCTACCACCACACCCTGCTCCACGATGGGGTTGGGGAAGTCGGCGAAGGGGACATCGGCGAGACCTGGCACCTGGTCGATAACGGACTGCTGCCAGTCGCGGAAGCTCTCCAGCGGAGCCTCTATCAACCCTGGAATATCCCCTAGTCCGTACTGCTCCAGGTCGAGGTCTCCCAGGCTGAGCCCAGCCAAGGCTTCATCTTGGAGCACCTCGGCGATCGTAGTTTGCGGGTCTACTTCCCCCTTGAGCAGGTCAGCGATCGGGGCCACCGACTCTACCGGGAGGTTGGCTAAATCCGGCACAGCTTGCACCAAGTCCCCCAGGGTTTGCCAGGCCACCAGGGCAAAATCTGCCAGTCGTAGGGCAGGCCAATCCAGCCCCACCAGGGCGGCGATTTCATACAGCGAGAACTGCTGGAGCTGGAAGCTCTCCTGAAAATCACCCAGCTGCATGTACTGGTCAGCTGTTTGACCAGCCTGCCAGACCCGCGATGGGTCGTAGCCCAGCAGACGGATTAGATCTGCCGGAGCCTCGAAGGAGCCCGACTCTAGCACCGCAGGTAGGGTGCGTAGGGTAATCTGCGCCCAATTAGGTTTGGTGCCTAGAATTTGATCCTGAATCATGGGCACAGGTGTTCCCGGTTGGAGGCTGGAGTGGGCCGGTTGCACCCGCCAGCTATGGAGCGCGATCGCCAAAATTAGAACAAGAATTCCGATCACAGGCCGCCATGGCTGCCTGCGCCTGAAAGAATATGAGGTCATGGCTTTAACCTGAGTAGAGAACCTAGAGAGCGGTAAAGTTCAAAGGCGGATCGTCACGGGCATTAGCCCCCCACTCCGCCAGGCGGGTAATCACCTCAGGGGAGACTCCGGCTTGCTCGGCGGCAGCAGGTACGGCTAGGCCACCTTGGGCCAACCGCAGAAAGTTTTGTAGTCGGTTCCACAAATCCTGGTTTTGCGCGATCAGTCCTCTGGATTCAGCCACCTGAAGCCCTCGGCGCACATCCCCTGGCCCCAGCAATGGGTGAATGGGAGAAGCAGAGTTCACGACGACGGTGTGATAGTCGGGCTCGCCGGTACCGAAGGCGATGCGAAATTTGTAGAGGCGGCGATTGCCCCCAGCCGTCTCGGTAATTACGGTCAGCAGCGTGCCGTTGGCCCTGGGCAAATTCTCAAAGGTCAGCCCCTGAATGCGTCTCAGATGAACCACCGAGGGACGACCCGAGACACAGCCTGAGCCCGCAGCGGTAGAGCAGAGCGGTTGATCAAAATCGAGGACTACTCGGGACGGATCATCGATCCATACCCGCACAATGCTTTCGTTCGTCGGGATAAAGCTCAAGTTGGTGCCATAGCCGGGCCAAAGGTGAATGACAGGAGCCTGACTGCCGGTTAGCCCTTGGGCATGGCTGGCAGAAACGGAATAGGCTGACTGAGCTTGAGCAGGGTGGGATGAGATACTTGCAAGAGAAAGTGCCCCGGCCACAATCCAGGGAGTCCAAGGTGTTTTCATAGCGCCACCGTTTGATTCACGTACACGTCGACCTCAGTGCCTGGTGGCAAATACCAGACGATGGGGCGATTCAAAATTTCATCCAGGGCCGCCTGATTTCGCGACTCCATCTGCCCCGACAGCTGCTCAAACGCGCCTTCGAGAATCCCGGCTAGAAGATTGGGCTCTCCGGTGTCCTGGGTGATCGCGCTACCTCCAACAGAGGTGATAACCGAGGATGTTTTGGGTCGATTCACCAACCCTGCCGCCCGAGATAACCCGGCCATGGCCGCCATCGTGGCATCCATGCGAGCGATATCCATCCCTGGGTCGTCGTACTTCTGAGCGATCAGGGGAGTGCCCTCTACCCCTCGCAGTTGAACGGCTCCAGCGGACAGCGGGATCTCTTGACCGGCCTGAATGAACGAGACCACCGCGAGCTGCACCAGGCCGCTGTCCGCTACCGATGTCACCTGTACCACTAGCGGTGTTTCTGCTGGTAAGCCGATCTCTCCACTGGCGCTCAGCAGAGGCTCGGTCAGCTGCACCACGAACTGAGGGCTGTCTGTTTCTGCAGCCCCTGCTGACCAGATCAAAGGTGTTTCCAACACAGCGGGGGCTTGGGTGCCGGTCAGCAGCAGGGGCGATGTCGGGGGCAAGGCCACCGGCTGGCCCTGGAGAATGGCTGCCTCTTCGGCATGGTTAATGTCACGGGGTGAGGGTAGGGTGCTAACTTGAGCCACTGGCGCTGGAGCCTCCGTGACTAGCGGTGCAGAGGTTTCCTGCGGTAAGGGACTGCCCTGTCCGTAGCTCCCCAAATGGGACAGTGCTAGCCATCGTTCCGTTGGATCGACGGCGGGTTGATCCGCAGATTGGGAAACGACGGGACGGGCTGAAACCGCAGGGGAGACGGGGGCTGGTCGAGGCAGTGTTGGTGCTGGCGTGGGTCGCGCCGCTACAGGTTGGGGAGGCCGTGCCGGGGGTGGAGGTGTGGGAGAAAACTCTGGGCCTTCTCTGGCGGTTGGCGCTTCCGGTTGAGCCGTAGGCTCTTCATCGGCTAGAGCTTCCAGTTCAGCCTGCTGACGCCCCATCGCTAAATCGGTGAGCAGCTGGCCCCGGTCATCAGTAGCACTCAGCTCAGTTTCCTCAACCATAGGCTCTGGAAAATCGGCTTGCACCTCTTCAGCCGGTGGAGAGTCGTTCTTCATTACCCCGCTAGTGAAGACGGCTAAGACGCCAATCACCAGACCGGTTCCAGCTGCGACAACGCCCAGCTTGGTAAAGGGGTTAGCCGCCAGGGATAGCTTGGGCTTTGGATCGCTTAAGGCCTGCCCATCAATATCCTCAGCATCCAGAAGGGGTTCTGGGTCCAGAGGGGTGGCGGGTGAAACTGGATAAGCATCCTGTGCTTCGGTGGCGACAGGTTCTGGTAGGTGGAGACCGACCAGGTCGGCCATCTCTTGGTCATCCCACAGATTATTGGGTGTTGTCACTACAAGTCCTCCCGTTCAAGTTCACGGATGGCGTAGATTTGCAGGCCAGTTTGGCGAATGCTGTAGATAGCCTGCTCCAGCGGAGTTTCGCCATCGGGCACGGCTGGCGCGGTGACGGCCTCGACAAACACCTCCCGATTAAAGGGAATCGCCTGGCCCAGGGCATTGGCATCGTTAAAGACATAGAGATGAGCCACCACCGCCACCTTCCAGCGGCCCTCCCCAACCACCTCAGGGCTGCCGACATGGTTGATTACCATCACCACCTGACTCGTGCCGGTGAAGACTCCCGGTGGGGTCAGTTCGGCTACCCGCTTCAAAAAGTCCTGGCGGAAGTCTTCAGAAAAAGCAAAGCTGGCTTGCCAACTGGCGGTGGCAATATTGCGTCTGCCGCGTTCCACCTCAATCGGTAGGCCAGGGTCGGCCCTGGGCTGGCTGGCCTCTTCTGCCGTGGTGGCAGGCAGGCTGCCGCTCCAGTTGAACATCAGCACCAGAGTGTCATTGACGAAGCGCCGAATGGTTTCTGGAGTGCGCTCCCGAGAGCCCATAGTGCCGACTCGAATCGCCTGCCCGTCCTGCATTTGCACCAGGGTGGGGGCATCCTGGCGGCTGATGCGGCTCAGGGCACCGGCCTGAAGAAACAAAACCACCAGCATTACCAGCTGCAACCCCACGCTGCCCAAGACAAACAGGGGTAGGTAGTTTGTGTTGCGTTTCTCAATCAACTGCACCATGGGACATGTCCTTGTGAGTGAGGTCAGCGACGGACGCGGTAGGCCCGACGTCGGGCCGAGTAGCCAGGGGCACGGGCAATGCCACCCATGGCCCCCGTCCCTGCGATCACCCCAGCGGTACTGGTGAGGGCTCCAAAAACCGTCATGCCACCGCCCGACGCCAGGGCCAGAGAGAGAATGGGAGCCAGCAGACCGAGAAAGAAGGGGGCAATCAGGGGATGGGAATCCCCGGCATTGAGTACCGCCAGGGAGACCAGGCCCGAAAGGATGTTGAAGCTGAGTTTGGCGATCGCCAAAGAGAAGAACCCCGTCAGCCAGGCGAATAGTGGTTTGGCCCCCACCGGCAGCAACGATCCGCCCACGGCGAGCGGCCCCAGGGTGGCGGTCAGCAACAAGGAAGCTTCAATCAGCCACTGAAAGGCAATATGCAGCGCCATCAACAGACCTCGGGTCACGGTCTGAAAGCCCGAACCCATTAGCGCTCCTCCAAACCGCAGGCCCGAGTCGAGGGGATTGTCCCCGGCCTGAGCCGCCTCCAATGCACGGGATAGGGCATTGGGATTGCCGGTTCTAGCGCGGTAGTCTTCGATAAACTCGTGGGCTTCAATCGCCGCCAGCTCAATGCAATTCGCCCGTTCTTCGGGGTTTTGCAACTCATAGCACTGGTTGCGGCGCTGAATGATGGTCTGCTCCACCGAGCCTTCTAGAACCGCCGCCTGATAGGCCTCTTGCAGGCGGATATCAGCAGCCGTGTAGGACAAGACATCCTGGTTGACTTGGTTAATGTAGTTGCGGATGTCCAGGGTGATGGCCGCCAGGCGATCGCCGTTGTTAGAGAGCAGCACAATCACCAGCAGCGGCCAGATGAAGTCGGCGTAGGCGCGGCTGCTTTCCCCTTCCACCATCTGCCGCGTCCACTGGGTCATAAAGAGGAGCAAAGTCGCGACAGCGAACAAGACCCCGACCCGAGCCAGGGCAAAGTAAAGGCCCCCCTGAAGCACGCTCTCCCAGAGCTGGTTCCAGCTTTCAGCCACCGCTTCAGACGCGACAGCGCCGCCCTCAATGATGTCGGCGGTATCGCGGGGTAATTGGGCGATCGGTGAGATGGGCCAATCCAGCAGCATGGGGGTTCACATCTAAATTGACGTCATGACAAACAGACGTCTAGAACAAACGGGCCTGGGCGCTAATTTGCAGGGTGTCGAGGGCATTGCCCAGCTCTTGCAGGCGGCGGGCACGGGCCTCTTGATCCAGGTTCTGAGACATGTTGGCCAGGTTGAGGTTGGTCAACTGGGCATCCTGGCGAGATTGCAGCAGTTCTGACTGCACGGCCCCGAGAATTTCTGACTGACGCGCATTTTGCTGGGCCATCTGCTTGATCGCCGCCTGGGTGGACACAGCGGTCTGAGCCGAGTCGGCGTGCTGCTGCACCTGGCCGATGGTGTCCTCAATCCAGGTGATTTTGTCGCGGGTGGCGGCTTGCCCGCTCTGGCCCAGCACCGCATCGACTTGGGCGCGAGTGAGCTGCCGGTCAACTTCATTGGCGGTTTCAAGCCCCGCATAGATGCTGTCGGACTGGGCTAAATCGCCCTCCAAGATGGTCGCCAGTTCCGTCGAGATTTCGGAACGTACCCGGTTGGGGTCAACCAGGCCCAGATCGCCCAGGACGTTTTGAATCACACCCTCCAGATCGCCGGGCAGCGGCGTGAGCAGGCCAGAGAGGGTTTGCTCGATATAGGTTTTGCTGGTCTCGAAGGCCTGGCGGAAAATGCTGAAGATATCAGTAAAGGCGGTATCGACCTGGGAGGCGGCGGCAGGTTTGATGGGTGCCACCAGCAGGGTAGTGGCCAGGATGGGAAGTAGGGCAACGCGAAGGCGCGGGTTCATGAATGACCTCCAGTGGGTAGGGAGTTGAAAGAAGACAGGGGAACTTCAGGATGGGGATTGCGCTCGGCAAACCAGCGCTCGGTGATCACTGAGAGGGGTTCACCGGATTGAATCGAGAGCACCAGTAGCCGGGCGAATTCTGCCAGGCCGGTGAAGGTATCGGGGGCATGGCGCAGCACTAAGTCTCGGGTCGTCTGCTCATCGGGGTTATTGGCCACGGCGGCCAACTGGGCGAAGGCGGGATAGTAGCGGCAGTAGGTATAGAGGCCGTTGTTGTCCAATAACCACTGGCTGTAGATGCCCTCCCGTTTAGGAAAGAAGCTCTCGCTGGCATTGCGGCTGATGACAGACTTGGGATATTTGAGAATGCGCTCAAAGCTGTCTACCGCCATGGGCTGAATGCGACCAATCAGGCGAGTGGTCAGGTTTTGAAAGATCTTGGCGCTGGCGGGCGATTTATGGACGGTATCGGGATCTTGAGCCGAGATAATCACCCGAATCCCGGCCTTGGCTCCGTTGGCGCAGAGTCGGCCAATCAGGGCTCCAATTTCGTCAAACTCAAACAGGATGGGGGCTTCATCGATGAAGAAGATAGACGCTGGGGCTTCTAGGGCTCGCCGCAGGGCAGCGGCATAGGCAGAAAGGGCAAGCACAGCGGCATCTTCTTCGTTGGATAGATTGCGCAGGGCAAATACCAGCAGTTGAGCATCGGTCGGAAAGCTGGAGGGAGCCGAGATCGCCCGCCCCACCCGGCTGGAGAGCCAAAACCTGAGCCGTAGATCGATCATGTCCAGAGCCTTCGCGATGTTGCCGCCCACCTGGTTCAGATCCAGCTTTTCTGGGGTGCAGAAGTCGAGAAAGTCAGCTAGGGTCGGCATACTGCTCCAGGCCGCTGAGCCTAAGCGACCTTCCATCGCTTCCAGATAGCGCCGCTGAATCGGGGCATCGGCGAAGAAAGCATTGAGGGCCAGCACTAGAATCGAGCGAATGGTCTGGGTCATCACCGAGCTATTCGCTCCCGAACCCACAATCATGGTCAGCAGCGCCGACTCCAGGAATGACTGAAAGTCGTCGAGGCGTTCTTTGCGCTCGTCACCCGGCAGGTGACGCAGGTCAGGCAGCTCGAACAGGTTGTTAGACTCGCGGGAGATGTCGAAGTAGGCCCCCCCCACCAGTTGGGTGTAATCGGTGAAGGTCGAGGAGCCATCGGGCTTGGGAAAGTCGAGCGCGACTACTGGGAAGCGGTGGGCCAGCGCCTGGGTGAGGATGCCAGAGACCAGGACAGATTTCCCGGCTCGGGTGGTGGCAAACAGGCCCAGATTCTGGTGCTGGTTGAACAAATCCAGATGGATGGGTTGCCCCCCTTCTTCAGCAATCAGCTCAAAGCCACTCCTATCGCAGGGCTGGGTCACCACCAGCGGCATTAGCCCCGGTGCTTCGCCAGTCAGGTAGAGCTGCCGCCGTCCAAAGGGGGTCGCCATCAGCGCTTCCCAAACAATCGGCAGCGTCTGAAGCCACACTTTCCAGGCGTAGTCTTGCTCGCGCTCTACCCAGGCCGGGCGGCGAAAGCAGCTTTGGATATAGCGACAAGCTTCATCTAGCTGCTCCAGATCCGGTCGATGCACCAGAAATACAACAGCCGTGTGAATGGGTAGGGCACCCTCGAAGAGTTCCTCCTGGGCCTCAATCGAGCGCTTCATCTTCAACTCAGCGGCCACATCTACCGAGTGACTGTCTTCAGCCAAAGTGGCCGTCAGGTTTGACTGCTTCAGCATCCGCTGCACGGTGGTTTTCACCAGGGTTTCGTTGGCCCGCGTCAGCTGGCAGAAGATTTCGGTATCGGCCACCGTCTCGCGGGAGAGGATCTCCCACAGGTAGCGGAGCTGGGCCGATTCACTGGCCCAACCCCCAGGCTTTTCGAGGAACGTTAGCGGGGCTGCATACTGGCCCTTGACCTTGACCCAGGTTTTCCCGGCGGTGGGCACCCCGGCTCGCGTCAGCAGTGTGGTGCTGTGAATGTCGGAGTTGACCTGCTCGTGTAGGCCATCAGAATCCAGGATGATTAGTTGGGGAATGTTGATGGGGTTACTGGCGTTAAAGCGGTTCCACAGCAGTGCCCACAGATCCGATTCGCCAAGAGGTTTGACCGAGAGACCCATCTTGGTTGAGAGCACCTGCTCCCAGAGCAAAAAGCCGTCGGTAAAGGCCTTGGTGATCACCGTTTGCAGGCGCTGGTTTTTGGCCTGGCGCAGCTCACCTGTGAACGACTTCCACAAGGTTTCGCCTCTGCTGATCACCTTCTCGATGATGTCCTGGGCTCCTTCGGTACCGCTCTGGACGGTGTAGGTGACGTACAGCCGCAGGAACTTGGGTTTGCGCAGGCCCTGCTGAGTGAGTTGTTGGACTCGGGCGCGTTCAGCGGTGAGCAGGAACTTTAGAGCTTGGTTGGAGGCGATCTGGGTGAGTTGGGCTAAGGCCTGTTGGCGATCGCAGTCTGCCGAAAACGACCCCAGATGAATCGTCAGCCGCTCGCCGTTGGGCAAATCCTTCAGCCCCGATTCCAGCTGGTCAAAGACCGTCTTGACCTGATCGTCGGTCAATGTATTGTGGATGCCCCGGCAGTCGAAGCCAAACACAAAGCAGAGGTGCTCCCGGTTCTTGCCCTTCGTGAGAACGTAGGCTCCAACCTGCCGCCCCCGCAGTTCAATTCGCAGCATAGCGGCGAGGTTGAGCGCATCTTCAAAGGGCGTCAACGTGCTGACGAACTGGTTGCCGAGCTTGAGTCGGTGTTTGCCGATGGTCTGTTTCATCGTGAATAAACCTCAGATATCGGGCATAGCCGCGACTCCAGGTGGGAGTCGGCACAAATTTTGCGGTGAACTTCCAGCTCTGCCCCCCGGTGAGAATCCACCAGGTAGACATGCCCCAGGCGGCAATGAATCCAATCGAAATCCAGCTGAGGCTGAACCCTCGGCCTAACAGATAGGAGGCCCCCGTGATGCAGAACCAGGGAATGATCTGGTCGGCTGGAATGGGGCCTAACCGGGGTTGCGCTCCCAGGATGGTGTTAACGGGACGAAATTGAGATGCCATAAGCCGCTACTGGTGCTGAAAGGACGGTGTAGAGCTGCACCCTCGATCTGAATGGCCGCACAGCGACAACTAGCCGGTGATCAGCGTCGTTAGAACATCGCCAGCGGTGACGGCAATGATGATAATTAGCGGTGTGCGGGCAATAGTTTGCCAATCCTCGTCGTTGCGAGCGCTGTTGATCACCCGCACCAGCGAGATGCCGACATAGAGCAGAAACAGGCCCCGCAGCACGTTGAAGACCAGGGGAATGGCGTCGCCCGCAGCGGTGCCAAAGTTGGTAGTCATCCAGGTTTCAGCCCCACCAAAGAATTGGGCTTGGGCGGGATAGGCCAGCAGGGTGATCAGCCAGAGCAGCCCTAAACCCAGGAGCCGCCCAGCCTTTCGCCTAAAGCCCTGGGCCTTAGATGCCCGTCTGGATAGGGAACGGGAGGGTATTATGTCCCACCTCCAGGCAAGGCCTGTCAACCCTGCCATTACCAGCACCACGAGTAAGGCGGGGCCATGGATGAGGACATCTAGAGCGAGACATAGGAACGCTACGGCGAGTAGCGGCAGGTCTGGAAGCGGATTCATTCGACCTACCAGTCGTTCCACCAACGGAAAAATGTAGAGAGTTTTCATGGCTCAAATGAATTGAGTCTGACTGATGATTGAAGTCTCCTGAAATCAGTCAGATGACATGACTCGCGTGCTCACCAATGAGTGACCTATGTCACTTGAATTGCGTAATTTTTCGATCAATATAGCAATATTTTCTGGTGGTGGGGAAATGTCAATCTAAATTGTGGACTTAGACTCAGATAGCCCATAGTCACGCCTAAAGCCTATACAAGATGGTAGATATCGTGGCTGATTCTGTAATCTTGCGTCATGTTAATCAAGCTATTGAGCAATCTCTACTGATACTTAAGCAAGAAGATATTTTTTATACTTAGGTTATACATAATTCCCATTTGCCGGAATTTCTGCCGTCAATTATTAACGCAATTTACGGCGCACAAGAACTCTATGGTTACAGTCGAAATTGATCTATAAAAAATTTTTGAAAGCGACGCAACGGCATGTTATTAGGTTCCCTTTTGCCACAGATGTTTTCAACTCAATAGTTAAGGTTTAACTGACAAAATGACACAACAACTGATTTACAGACACAAAACAAGCTTATTGACGTCAATACGTCTTGATGTCTCTAAATTCACCATCTTAAATGCGGCAGGGGTTTGGGTAAGGCGAGCCTTGTAGAGGTGATCAGGAGCTGGGCGTTATACGAGGAGTGAAACACAGCTATGAAGACGGTAAGTTGTTTGTCGCTCTCTGGGGGGCAAGGGAAAACGTCGGTCTCGCTGCTGCTGGGACGGCTCCTGGCGAACCGGGGCCAGAAGGTGCTGATGGTGGATGCTGACCCGCAAGCGAATCTCACCTTTTATCTAGGCCATGATGTTCAGGCAAATGAACCCACCCTGCTGGAGGTGCTGAAGGGCCAGGTGGAAACAGCCGATGGGATCTATCCGCTGGCAGCGGCCAATCTGTTTTTGATCCCAGCTGATGAGGGGCTGCATAAGGCCCAGGAATACTTGGCCACCATCGGGATGGGAGCCATGGCTTTGCGCCATGCCCTGGAAGCAGTGGGGGATCTGTTTGATGTTTGCATCATTGACTCGCCGCCCCAGCGCACCCAGATTTGCTTATCGGTGGTGGGGGCCTCGGAATGGGTGCTTATTCCAGCGGAGGCCTCGACCAAGGGAGTAAATTCGCTGCTGTGTAGCCTGGAACTGCTGGAGGAATTGGGGCGCATACGGGCGTTTAAGGGCCAGGTGCTGGGGGTGCTGCCGTTTCGCGACAAATGGTTTGGTCGATCTCAGGCGACGGATAGTCGAGAGGCCATAGCGGCTATGCAGCAGGTGGCAGGCTCAATCCCGGTGCTGCCGTCAATTGTGGAGAGTGAGCGCTATAAGCAAGCGATTCGGCAGGGACAGCGGCTGTCAGAGATTGGGTACGGGGAGTTGGAATATCCGTTATGCAGGGTGATTGAGGCGTTAGAGCAGGGGCAAGGGAATGGCTGAGGATGCGCTGGAACGGTTGATGCAGCGGCAGCGCCCGAGTGTACCGCCCCGTGCCGATGGGTTGGGGGCAGAGTTACCTGTGAAGTCTCCTCAACAGGTGACAGTTGAGGGCAATGGGTCGGGATATAGTGACTCTAGCGAGTCTACGAGTGTTGACGTCAGTATGTCTGTTAGCCAAGATGATGAGGCGGAGTTACCGCAGCTAGTGCGGACAACGACCCGGTTGGAGGAAGAGATTGATAAGGCCCTGCGCCACCTCTGTATGGATGAGAAGATCACCAAAGAGGTGTGGTTTGAGGCGGCGTACCTCTACCTGGCGGAGCACCCAAAGGCGATGCAGGCGGTGAATGGGGTGGCAAAGGAGCGCTACCAGCGCCGGAAGCGGGCAGCGGATTTGAGGAAGCTGGAGACAATGCAGAAGCGATTGAGGGGTTAGACGATTGCGTCGGAGCTTGTTAAGCGAACGAATTGGGGCCAACCAATCGTGGTGACTTTAGAGTTTGGGGTTTTAATTACCCCAGGGCAGGGGGAGGTGATGAGCGTTCTAATGCGCTGGTGACAGGCAATTTAGGCAGCATTGAATCTCGTTGTTAGGTATGTTCGTTCCAACAACATGCCTAACAAAGCATAGATACTCAGTCTCACTAGAACGATTATCAGTCAAGCCATTGAAATGGCTTGAACCTGTAAAGTTGTCAAAAAGCCTGCAATTCTTGGATTTTGGAAAGCTAAGAGCTTGTAGAATATTGGGTATTTTATTACAGTAAAAGCTCTAAAGACTAATCCTTATGGCTCAGCAACAGCAAGATAGTGTTAACGAACCAGCGAAATATACTATGACGATTTCGCGCCTGACAGTAGATAAGTTAGGCGTGAAACTTTACGATAGAGTCTCTGCGGTGATTGCTGAGCTAGTATCCAATAGCTATGACGCAGACGCAACCGAAGTTGAAATCACTGCACCAATGGGAGAATTTCTTGCGACAAAACCTAACAATCAGTTAATAGATAAAGGCTATACAATTGAGATCTATGATAACGGAATCGGGATGACACCGGAGGAAGTAAATAACTTTTATCTCTGCGTTGGAGCAGATAGACGAACTGACAGCAAAAGAGGAGATGAATCCAGAGAATTTAAGCGAAAAGTTATGGGAAGAAAGGGGGTAGGGAAATTAGCGCCTTTCGGAATTTGTGAAAGAATAGAAATCTTAACCTCTGGCGGAGAAATGGTGAAGGGTGAGGATGAGAATGGACAAGAAGTTCAAGGATATTTGACTGCTCACCTAATTCTTGATCGAAGTGAAATCTTGCAAGAGACCGATTCCAATTACGAGCCAGAAGTTGGTGAACTAGATGGGACTGTAAGCTTAAAAACTGGAACATTAATAAAATTGAGTAAATTTTATAAAAGAGAAGTTCCTGACATAAACATACTCGAAAGACAACTGTCTCAAAGATTCGGAATTTCTTCACAAGACTGGAAAATTATACTTTTTGATTCAACTAAAACTGAAGACGATGCCGATTACTGTAGAGAGGTAGGAGCGTTTGATATCATTACAATGCCAGATACAAAGATAACGTTTAGTGAAGATAGAAATGCTTATAGGTTTGATGGAAATATTTTTTCAGATCTTAAGGCAGGATTTGAGCTTAACGGAGAGTTTTATCCCATTACTGGTTGGGCAGCATATTCTAAGGATCCATACAAAGATGATTTAATGGCAGGTATCCGCATATATTGCCGTGGGAAAATCGCAGCACAAACCACTGTATTTAATAGAGGCGCAAGTTTCTCAGGTGAGTATAGTATTCGTTCTTATTTGGTAGGTGAGATTCATGCAGATTGGCTAGATGAACAAGAAGAAGATCTAATTCAAACTGACCGAAGAGATATTCTTTGGTCTCATGAGTTAGGTCAAGAATTTGAGCAGTGGGGGCTGGCATTACTCAAAAAAGTTGGCAATATGTCTCGTAACCCAGTCAAGAAAAAGACATGGGAATTATTTAAGGAGAATTCAAACATTGAAGAGAGAATTCAGCAAGCATTTCCCAGAGAAGAGCAAAATAAAATACGTGAAGAAGCAATGGATTTTGCTCAACTAATTGGCCAAAAAATGCGTGAGGATGAAGTTTCTGATCCTGCTAGGACAGAAGAAATTGTTCAACTTAGTTTAACCTTCGGCCCTCATGTAACTTTGGATCGCAAGCTACGTGAAGCTGCGGATGATACTGAGGGAACCCCTATCGCTGTCGTCGCAGAAATCTTAAAAATTGCTCGAATTGCTGAGCTTTCATCTTTTGGTCGAATTGCTGATGACCGGGTCAGAGTTATTAATAGAGTAGAGACTCTAAAGGATGATAAGCAAACGCTTGAAGCCGCCTTTCAAGATCTTATTGAGCAAGCTCCTTGGCTTATAGATCCTCAGTGGTCTCCAATTACGCAGAATCAATCTTTTACAACATTAAAACAAGAGTTCCAGAAGTATTATGTAGAAAATACAGGCGAGGATATTCAACTTAAGGATTTTACAGATCCTAACAAAAGGGCAGACTTTGTGCTTTCAAATGAAGAGAACGTTATTCAAATCATAGAAATAAAACGCCCAAAACATAAATTTGAAAATCCTGAAATGGAGAGATTGAATAAATATGTAGAGCAGATGACAAGCTTTTTGGCTGAAGAAAGTCATAAGGACTTTACTAAGGTATTTAAGGGCTTTCACGTTACACTTGTGTGTGATGATGAGAAGTTGACAGGTGTTTATAAGACAGCATTTGAAGGCTTGAGAAAAGATGGGACTTTAACATATATTAGCTGGACATCCTTCCTCAACAGAACTAGAAAGATGCATCAGGATTTCTTAAATGAAGCTGAAAGACAAAAGAGATATGCAGCACAGGGTTCGTAGCCTACCTCAGCCAACAGCAATAGATATTTTCGCTGGGGGCGGCGGATTAACAGTAGGATTAAAAAAAGCAGGTTTTAGGGTAGTCGCTGCTGTTGAGATTGAGCCGCATGCATTCTCAACCTATAAAGCCAATCACCCAGAAGTACGTGCATTTAAACAAGATGTACGTACAGTTAAAGGTAAAAGTCTGTTGAAATTTTCACCTACTGGAAAAGTTGATCTTCTTTCTGGATGTCCTCCATGTCAGGGCTTTTCCGCTTTAACTTCCAAGAAAAAAGTTGATGCTGATCCACGGAACCAACTTGTTCTAGAAATGAGTCGCCTCGTAGAAGAAGTCAAGCCTAGGATTGTTATGATGGAAAACGTCCCAGGTTTGCCAAAGAAAGGTAAAGTGCTGTTTGATGAACTGCTACAAAAACTAGATTCTTTAGGCTATGTAATTAATTATGATGTCCTTCAAGTTGCAGATTATGGAATCCCTCAAAGTCGTCAAAGACTTGTCCTCTTAGCTGGAAAAGGGTTTTCAGTAGAGTTTCCAGAAAAGACTCATGCTAAAGCGGGAGAAGGCGATCTTCTGCCCTGGAAAACTTTGCGCGAAACAATTGGTTCAATGCCAGAGCCAGTGGTTTTATCTGACATCAAGGATAATAGCAGCCCACAACAGTACAACTGGCATGTTGTTCGTTCCATATCTCCAGAAACTTTGGCAATACTTAAGGCAGCTCAACCTGGCGAAAGTAGATTAAAACTTCCAATGGAATTACGACCTCCATGTCATAAAAATAGAAAGGATGGATTTAATAATGTGTACGGTCGTTTGTCTTGGGAGCAAGTCTCATCAACAATAACCGGCGGCTGTACAACTGTTAGCAAAGGTCGATTTGGCCATCCAGAGAGAGATAGAGCAATTTCTGTTCGAGAAGCCGCATTGATACAGACATTTCCGAAAGACTATATTTTTGATACACCATTCATCGACCATGTCTGTGAAATAATCGGAAATGCGCTGCCATGTGATTTCGCTGAAGTTCTTGCTCATCAGTGCTTTAAAGCGTTATCTCAGATAGATGAGAACCTGTCATAAGTAGGTAGACCTAAGTAATCAGCATACCGATCATGACACAGCAAGGCTTCTAGCAATTCAGGGCTACGTTTAATTAGCCTCACCTACTTAACTTGTTTAGACAGTGTTGCGATTAAGACAACCAGACTAGACGACCCTTGAACCAATCTACCGGCAAGTAACGCAAGTCTAGCTGCTCGAACAGGTTGTTTGACTCGTGGGGGATCTCAACGTGATCATTTCCTATCGTTAGAATTGAAGTCAAAAGTAGTTGCTTTCTTTCATCTTTCATGCAAATTGTCCTTCCTCCTGAACTAGAACAACTCATCCAACGCCAGCTCGCTGCTGGCAAATACCAATCTGCCCTAGAGGTCATCACAGCAGGCATACACCTACTCGACCAGCAAGACGATATCTATCAAGGGCGACTCCCCGAACTCCAGCAAGACGCCCAGATCGGCTGGGAAGCAGCCCAGCGCGGCGAACTCGTTAAAGGCCCCACCGCCATGGCCCAGATTCGAGAAAACCTGCGGTCTCGCCACGCCTCCGCTGAATAATGGCACCTCAGTTTTACCTAACCCAACCTGCCATTCAAGACATCGAGGCCATTGCAGACTACATCGCCGGTCAAACAGGGCTCCAGCAGGCCGAGCGTTTCCTTTCAAAGCTCGATGCCAAATTCGCCAGAATCACCCAATTCCCTAATCTGGGGCGGCCACGCGACGAAATCCTCCCTGAACTGCGCAGCCTCTCAATGGAGAGCTACCTCATTCTCTACACCGCAACCGAATCTAAAGTAGACATCTTGCGGGTCGTCAGTGGTTACCGCGACCTGACGAGCTTGTTCACAGACGACGAAGAGTAATCGATTTTTGGTAGACACGGTAGACGCCCGGTAGACACTCTGTCTACCGGGCAAAAACCTTTATCCACAGGCTATTCAGCCATTTCGGTAGACAGTAGACACTTTCCTCGCAATTCCCCATTGGCAAACCCTGTCTACTTGTCTACCGTTTCGCTATAACCCTTACCCATCAGCACTCTCAGCGGTAGACAGGGTGTCTACCGTTTCCTCAAATCTGTCTACCGCGTCTACCGTTGCCCGCCACCGCAGCCGATTCCCCATCCCCTGGGTTTCCCCATACCCCATCGCCTCCAGCTCTAAAAAATGAGCCCGAATCACCTCCACCCCCGCCTTCCGTAAACTGCGCTCATAATTCCGCACATCCTTCGCCCGCAGCCAGCCCCGCACCCGCGATAGCTGAATCAGCTTCGTATAGACCGGCTCCAGCGCTCCATCCACCGTATTCCCGTCCGCGTAGAGTAGCTTCACCTGGCCAATGAACCAGCGCCCCAGCTTAATTGCCGCCTGCATCTGGCCCGTATCCACCGCCTGGGTCGGCAAATGCCCCTCCACCGCCGCATTGAGGCAGTGCAGAATCAGCGCCAGCCGCCCCGTGTAGCCCTGCATCTTGGAATACACCGCCTGCAACCCTGGGTGGGTCTCCGTCACCCGCAACTGATCCAACTGGTCATACCAATCCGCAAACAATGCCTTGGCCTCAGGGCTGAGCCGATAGCACTGAGCCGTCAACCCCTCCA
This sequence comes from Nodosilinea sp. AN01ver1, assembly GCF_050565655.1. Classification (NCBI taxonomy): domain Bacteria; kingdom Bacillati; phylum Cyanobacteriota; class Cyanophyceae; order Nodosilineales; family Nodosilineaceae; genus Nodosilinea; species Nodosilinea sp. AN01ver1. Next base: position 110,360 of record NZ_JBNXVS010000012.1, read on the forward strand.
GCTGCTGATAAAGGCCATAGAGCCGCTCCGATATGTCATGGCGCACCGTCCGCCGAGGAAACGGCGCAGGCTTCAGCGGCAGCAGACACCACAAAAACCGCGCCCACTGGCCACTGGCATCCGAGCAATCCCCCATCATCTCCCGCAGAATATCGGGCTGAATCGTCCCCGTCAGGCTCAGGCTGGTGCGCGGCAAACTGATGCGCAAACCGCTGGCCCGATCCACCTTTAGCCCCGAGCCATCAAAGGCCGTCAGCAGCGACTCCTTATCGTTACCCCGGCCATTGCGGTACTGGTTCTGCCCCTTGAACAGACCCGCCAGCTCATCCGGCGTCACCAAAATGCCCCGCTCCGGCTGTTGGGCCTGGATGCGGGCGATCGCCTCCCGTGTCGCATCCGAGGTGTGATACTCCCGTGGCATCGGTTTTCTGGGTCGAATGCCCCTATCCTCCGCTCGGGTCTGCTCCCAATCCCGTAGATCAACTTCATACTCTGAGGCGGCATACTCATACTCCTGATCCGCCTCCGCCTGGAGTAACGAGAGCGGCCCCAAAATCTGTCGCTGAATCGGGCTCTTCTTGCTACCTGAGGGGGCTACCAGTCCTGTAAACACAATTGGCGGCACCGAGAACCCCATCCCCGTATCAATCTCCAGCTCCGTACCCACCCGCAGCAATGACGCCGCCACCGGCAGCAGCGTCACCAGCATCGCCGCTGGCGTCGCTCCAATCCAGGCAGCAATTTGCTCTAAGGGTTCTGCCAGGTCGGCGTGAAGATACTCCCCCAGACACAGCTGGTAATCGCCAATTTTGAGCAGCTGGTGAATCTCGGCCCGGCGATCATCCCGTTCCTCGGTTTGCTCCAGCTCCGCCTGCACCAGGGTAACCAGGTTACCGATATCCCTAGCCGATAGCCCCGTCTCCTGGTGCCATTGAACCACCTGCGCCGCCAGGGCTAGTTCGGTGGGGCTGATGCCCAGGTAGGTGCGAATCTGGTCTTGTAAGGCCTGCACCGACAGTCGCTCGGGGCCTTGAGTAGGGCTGGCCTCCAGCTGCCGCCGGTCTTGCACCGCCGCTCGAATCTGCTCCGCTGTGGCCCCGTCATGAATCCAATCCGCCACATCCAGCCCGCCATGCTTCGGCAGGTTATGCCAGCGCAGGCTATCCGGGTAGGGGTAGCACCACTGCGCCGAGGGGAAGTCCTGGGCGACTTCCTCCATATGGGCAATGCCGACCTGGTCGCGATCTGGACACAGCACGAGTTGGGCCGATTGCAAATCCTGACGGTAATCACCATAGCTGCGATACTTCTTCGAGCCCCCCAGGGTCGTGGTAGCGGGAATGCCGATCGCCCACAGAGCATCAGCGCAGCCTTCCCCCTCCACCATCCAGATGGGTTGACCGATGGCGATCGCATTCTGGACATCCCGGTAGCGGTAGATCGGCACCTGGGCTCTAATCTCAGGGGTCAGCCCCTTGACCCACTGCTGCCCATTCCAGTGGTACTGGACAAAAAACTTTGCACCGTTGCCCCGATCTACCCGAGTCACCTTCACCAGGGGCTGCCCAGTTCGGCTGGGATAAAAGTAATCCTGCCGCTGCTGGGGGCGAACTGGCTTCTCGGGTGCGGCGGTGGCTGCAAAGTATTGCCCCCACATGCCATCGGCTGTTGCGCCCCGATAAACGAAGCCGTCTACCGCCCCATCCTGGTCTACGTGGGTGTGACAGAACACCACCTCCTCATTCCAGCGGCAGTCTTGGTCTTTGATGCGTCCACAAATCGGACAGGGGAGCGATCGCCCTGAGTAAGTGTACTGTGCCATGGTTAGCTCCTGGTTTTAGGAGCCAGGCCACCACAATCAACCGGCTTTTTTAACCCTTAGCGGTGCTCAGTGTGGACATTTTCAATGTCTTTGCTATAGTGAGAAGACACCACTTCTAGCAGCAGATTAATGCCCTGGCTGGTTCGGCAAAAACCACATCAGGATGTTGATTGGCCTGGCTTAGAAAACAAACGAAAAGATTCAGCACCCTCGCCAATCAATGGCTGGGGTGTTTTTTCATAGGTTTTAGAGCTGAGATTTTAAGCCAGATTCTTAATCACAGACTTGATTGAGCTTGAAGCCCTCGACTTGGTTCAACGATCTTTTAATCGATGTCCAGATCGTTTATGAATCTTGCGCTGGTTGCTCAACAAACTGGCCTGGTAGATCTCAATGGCCCGTTGGTGAGCTACTGGGTCATGGCGGTTGTGGAGCCAGTCCTTGATCAGCTCTAAGTTGTAGCGAATGCAGCGACTATTCACTCGAACCCAGTGAACACCCTCGATCAACAGCCCCTGCACTCGATAGCGTCTCAAGGTGGTACCGCTGAGCTTCAGCGACTGGGTAGCTTCCTGCTTGCTGACAAATTGAACCATGGTTCATCCTTCCTCGCTTATACCGTTGAGGCCAAATCTCATGGGGAGGCAGGCCAAGTTTGCCCGCCACGACCTGCTCGATACGCCGAGATCGCTGTCGAGTCAAGGCATGGGAGACTGCCGAGGTGCCAATATTCAGTTCTTTTGCGATGCTGGTTAAAGTCCAACCCTGCTTGCGTAGAGCTGCTTTAATGTCTTCTACATGCATAGAATTGTCTTAGCTCCATCAATATATCGATGAAGTTAGCAATAAATAAATTGCATGTCAAGTGTTATAATTTGCATCTGCGATTAATGTAACTCTATGACTAATCCATTACCTGATGAGGCGCAGGCGGATGCCAAGGAAGTTGACCAGTTTCCAGTCCGCTTGAAGCAGGCGGTTGGCGACAAGAGCATTCGAGGCTTTGCCCGAGCCTGCGGCTTTTCTGACACCGTGCTCCGCCAATATCTCAATGGCCAGAGCGAACCCACCCGACCAGCGCTGCTCGCTATAGCCCGCACAGCACAGGTCAGCGTCGAGTGGCTGGCGACCGGCCAGCCTGTAGCGGGGGCTAAGGATTCGTCTAAAGCGTCAGCCGAAGATTATGTTTACAAGGATCCGCTGGCCTTTGAGACGGGCTGGCTCCGAGCAGAGTTCCCCAGTGCCTCTGAAAATTTGCTGCTCACCCAAGTGGTCGATGAAAGCATGGAACCGACCCTTCACCAGGGGGATTTAGCATTGGTGGACACCAACGATCGTGACTTAGAAACCGTGAGTCACGGTATCTACCTGATCAAGCTCAATGATCGACTGTTGATCAAACGCTTGCAGTACATAGCCGATAACACGCTGAAAGTGCTCAGTGACCATCCAGCCTACGAAGCCTTCTCAATTCAAATATCTGGGTCACCCAGTGGTCTAAGTCTGATGGGGAAAGTGGTTTGGTTCGGGCGCAAACTATGAAAGCAAGGTTATTAACCCAAACCTTATACCAATAAAAGATGAAAATGCACATAATTCAGGCTGCCCTTTGAAATGCGGTTTGAAGTAGGGCATCGAGAATGAAATCAAAGGAGGTGAGAGATTGCACGTGCTCTGGACTCAACTGGGCTAGCGCCTGATCAACCCGCTGCTTTAAGGCGTCAAGGGACGGGAAGTTTTCCCCCTTCCACGTAGCTTTGAGATGCTGCCAAAAGCGTTCAATCGGATTGAGTTCAGGCGAATGGGGCGGTTGAAACAGGGGAATGAGGTTTTCCGGCCACTGGATCGCCTTGGCCCGATGGGCTGGGGCTCGGTCGAGTTGCATCACCGCCACCGTGTCGCCGAGGGACTCAGAGAGGTCATCGAGAAACTGTTGAAAATTTACCTGGTTGAGGTGGGTATAGGTCTGACTCCAGTGCCATCCGCTCAACGGTTCTACGACTCCGTAGAGCCAGAATGCCTCTCGCGGCCAGTCTACTTTGGCAATCGGTTTGACCCCTTTGGCGGTAATCACCCGCGCCGTCTCGGTCTTGCGGCCTATCCGGCTCTCATCCTGGGCCAGATAGCGTATCGATGGCAGGTTGAGAATCGCTTGAAGTTCTATCAGGGCGAGGCTGAGGTTTTTTTAAAGGTCGCTATCGCCTCAGGTGCCTGCTTGAGGCTCCGAGGGCGAGGCACTTTGAGCTTGGCCTGAAGTTTATTGCGCACGAACTGCCGCACGGTTTCGTATTCCATGGCTAAGCCGCACTCTTGCTCCAACCAGTCCACAATCGCCCCATAGCTGCGAAACCCTTCCTCTGACGCTAACCGTTGTGTCAACTTCTCCAGCGTCTCCCCTCGAATCTGAGGTATGGCACCGGGCGCTTTCCGTTCCTCTAACAGCGCCGCTAACCCTCCCTGGCGATACAGCGCCAGCCAACGGGTAATCGTCGCAGGACTGCGGCCTAACCGCTCACTGATTTCCTGGCGGTAGCGGATTTGTCCGCTCTTGATCCACCACAGCATTTGCAACCGTTCTTTGCGAAAACCCGTTTTCGCCTGCTTTAGGCTTTTCTCCAGAAAGGCCTCGGGTTCTGAAATCTCAATGACAAAGGGGCGCGCCATCGCCGCTACAGCACCTATCACTACCCTTTATTATGCTCAATATCATACTGGATTGGTATTAGCCTGCAACTATTCCCCCACGCAGTTAATCAAAATTCTGGCACTTCGAGTTTGCGCTTTTTGCCTGCATAGTATTTATAAATAACTTCAGGAGAATTGCCGACTAGCCTAGCAACATCCTTTGCATCCAGTTTGCCCGTTTCAAGGGCATGGGTAATGAATGTATGGCGGGTTTGGTAAAGTTTTCGATACTCAATTCCCAGTCCTTTGAGAACAGTGCTCCAGGTACGGTTCCTGAAGTTATTAAGGTCTATAAATTTATTTTGAGGAGAGGGAAACACTAATGTTTCTGATTTCGCCTCTTCAGGTTTAATTGATTTCAGCAGCGCTCTCAAGGATTCATTGCATGGGAAGCTGCGCTTTTCCTGTGTTTTAAGGCCTTTACGGATACGTCTTCCCGTTTCGGTCAAGATAACAGCCTGAGAAAAGTCGATCTGCTTGTAATCACGAGAAATGTTTTCCCAATAGAGCGCTGCTGCCTCTGACGGACGACAACCTGTCGCGAATAGGAATTTAACCAGCGGTGTATAACGACTGTGCTTATAGGCTGAACGAGCTGGGCAAAACTGATCCGTCTCGATAGCTTGAATAATGGCATCTCGCTCCTGTAGCGAAAACGGATTGATATCATTCAGTCCATCTGTCGCTACTGACTTAGGCTTTTTGATCTTGCCAGCCATACCAAGAAACGGATTACGATCAATCATATCCGCTTCGATGGCCCAATCGCAGCAGGCAGACAAACGGGTAATAAAACGCTTACCGGCATCTAGCGGAATATTGACCAGCACATAATCTCTAATTTCTGTGGCACGAGATAAATCATAGGTCGGTAATCGATCAACATAGCTCGAAAACGGCCCATCATAGGTAGAGCGCATGGTGTTCGGCGAACATTGGGGCCGCTTGTACTCCACAAATTGCTCCCAGATGTTCGCGAGAGGAGCATCTGTTTGCGCCAAGGGAGCTTGATCCTTCCGAGATTGAGGCCTGTACTTATCCAAGGACGGATCTAGCCTATCGAAAGCCATATCAGCTTCTATAAGCTTGGCCTTGGCCTCGGCAATCCTTCGATTAACGACCGTGTCAGGCAGCTCAAGGCTTAGGTAGTGACGCTGCCCACCATAGGAGAAAACCAGTTGCAAGCGGTTATTTGACGACTTGACCTGAACGGTTCCCTTGGATGCTTTGCGTTTCTTAGGGGAGCTAGTCATGGGCATCTCCGCAAAATCAATGCATGTGTACTACTTTTGGCCATCTCAACTCTACCCCAAACTTACCCCAATAATGGGCTTAAAGTGGTGCAAAATGACCTAACGCCTACCCCAATTTTCGACGATTTTGAGGGTTGGCGAGTTCCATCAAGAACTTGAAGAGCCCTCAAAACAACCGTTTTCAGGGCTCTTCAGATTAAAGCGGGTGATCGGACTCGAACCGACGACATTCAGCTTGGGAAGCTGACGTTCTACCACTGAACTACACCCGCAGGTTGCCGTCGAGCAATTACCTTACCGACGGACTCCTATTATACGGTCATTTGCTCAAGGTATATTCCTTTGGCGAAGTTTCTGAATTTTGGGGCGACTTGGGGCCACCATCGCCCCCGCCCCGCCCCATTCGCTTTGCGATCGCGCCACTTAACCCAGCAATGTAGGTAAACAGCACCGGCACCACCACCAGCGTCAGCAGGGTAGAGGTGGTAAAGCCGCCCAGCACCGCGATCGCCATAGGGCTGCGGGTTTCGCCCCCGGCCCCTAGCTCCAGGGCGATTGGCACCATCCCCGCCATCGTCGAAATCGAGGTCATTAGAATGGGCCGCAGTCGGGTTGTCCCCGCTTCTATCACCGCTGCCTTCGACGATTTGCCCTGCTGCTGAGCCATCAGGGCATAATCCACCAGCAAAATGGCATTTTTAGTCACCAGGCCCATCAGCAGCACAATGCCAATCAGGGCAAACAGGCCCAGGGGCTTTTGGGTAATCAGCAGCCCTATCAGCGCCCCCCCTACCGAGAGGGGCAGCGCCGCCATGACCGCCACCGGGTAAATAAAGCTGTTGTAGAGCAGCACCAGCACCGCAAAAATCATCAGCACCGCCGTCGCCAGGGCGAGGGCAAAGCGGCTGAAAATGTCGCGCATAATTTCGGCATCACCTGAGGGCTGCTGGGTCACGCCAGCCGGAAGGTTTTGCATGGTGGGCAACTCGTCAACAATCTCCAGGCCCTGCCCCAGGGTCATGCCCTGGAGGTTGGCCCCAATCGTGACCTGGCGAGCGCGATCGAAGCGATCGATTTGGGCTGGGCCGCTGCCAAATTGCAGGTCGGCCACAGCGGCGAGGGGCACCAAACCATCGCCCTGGCTAGGGACGCGCAGGGTTTGCAGAATCTCTGGGTCGTCGCGAAAGGCGGGGTCGATCTGCACGCGAATGGGAATCTGGCGGTCGCCCAGGTTAAAGTCAGCCAGGTTAGCGTCGGTATCGCCCAGGGTGGCGAGGGAGGCGGTGGCCGCGATCGCCTGTACCGTCACTCCCAGGTCGGCGGCGCGGGCAATATCGGGAATAATCTGCACCTCAGGCCGCACCAGGCTAGCGCTGGAGTTGACATCGACAAACCCTGCAACTTCCCGCATTTCACGCGTTAGCGCATCCGAAGCCTCGCGCAGTGCCACCGGGTCTTCACTCTTGAGCACCACGGTCAAGTCTTTACCCTCGCCAGAGGCACCCTGGCTCTGCACGCTAACTCGTGCCCCCGGCACCTGCTGAAAAATGTCGCGAGCCTGTTGCTCAAACTCGGATTGGGAAAGATCGCGTTCCCCCTTCGGCAGCAGACGAGCATAAAGCGTCGCCGTGTTCACGCCGCTGTCACCCCCTTCTGTCGCCAAAACAGCGTCTACAGCAGGGTTCGACAAGAGGCCCTCGGTCACCTGAGTCGTCGCCCGTTGGGTATCGGCCAGGGTGCCCCCCGGCGGCAGCTCCACCGAAATAGTCGATAGGCCCGAGTCGCTGCTATCGAACAGGTTGGTCGGAATGTAGGGCACCAGCCGCAGGCTGCCGACAAAGAAAATCAGCGCCAGGGCCATCGTCAGGCCTCGGTGCCGCATCGCCCAGCCCAGCAGAGAGCGATAGGGGCCACGCCGAGGCCGCTGGTCATGGCCATTCAACGGCTCGTCAGCAGTCGCTCCAATCGGCTTCAGCAGGTAGGCCGCCATCATTGGCGTTACCAGGCGGGCTACCACGGTCGAAAACACCGTCGCCGTGGCTACCGTCACGCCAAAGGGTTGAAAAAACTGGCCCGGAATGCCCCCCATAAAGGCCACCGGCAAAAACACCGCCACAATCGTTGCCGTGGTGGTCAGCACCGCCAGCCCCACTTCAGCGGTCGAGTCTAGCGCCGCCTGAAACGGGCGTTTGCCCATCCGCATGTGGCGCTCAACGTTTTCAATTTCGACGATCGCGTCGTCGACCAGGTTGCCCACCGCCAGGGTCAGCGCCAGCAGGGTCATGCTGTTGAGGGTGTAGTCAAACCACTGCAGCACCAAAAAGGTCGGAATAATCGACAGCGGCAGGGCCGTAGCGGTAATCAGCGTTGCCCGCCAGTCGCGCAAAAACACACCGACGACGACGACCGCCAGTATGCAGCCCAAAATCAGCGAGTCAATGGAGGCCTGATACGAGTCGCGAATTTCGTCGGCGCGGGTAAAAATTAGCTCGATATCAATATCGTCGGGCAGGGTTTCCTGCAGGCGCGCCACCGCTTCCCGCACCCCGTCTTCCACCGAAACCAAAACGCTGCCCGTGCTGCGATAGACCGAGAACGCCACCACCGGCTCGTTGTTAAGCTGGGCCGAGCGTCGGGCCTCCTGAAAGCCGCTTTCGACCGTGCCCAGGGTGCTCAGCGGTACCGTGCTGCCGCCGGGCAGGGTAATGCGGTAGGCCTGCAGCGCCTCTACCGTAGCGGCGCTGCCCAGGGTGCGAAAGCTCTGCTCCTGACCGCCCAGCGTCGCCCGACCGCTCGGCAAGTTCACGTTCAGGGCCCGAATTTGATCATTCACCTGGGTCGCGGTAATGCCCAAGGCATCGAGCTGGGCCGGGTCGAGGTCAACCCGCACCTCGGGGTCAACGCCGCCTACCCGGTCAACCCGCGCCACCCCTTCCACCGTCAGAATTTCCTGGCTGATGGTGCGATCGACCAGGTCGCTAAGCTCTTCCACCGATCGCTGCTCAGAGTTGACGGCATAGGTCATAATCACGCCGCCGCTAAAGTCGAGCCGCTGAATCACCGGCTCCTGAATGCTGCCGGGCAGGTCTTGGCGAATGCGGGTGACGGCATCGCGCACGTCGTTGGTGGCCCGGTCTACGTCGGTACCCAACAAAAAGGTAATCGATGTCGTCGATGAGCCCTCCCGCACGGTAGAGCGCAGCTCGTCAATATTGCCCAGTCCGGCTACGGCGTCTTCAATTTTTTTGGTGACCTGGCTTTCCAGTTCCTCAGGCCCGGCCCCGGTTTGGGTCACGGTAACGCTGACCGCCGGCAGGTCGATGTTGGGGTTTTCATCAATGCCCAGCTGCCCAAAGGCAATCAACCCCCCCAGGGTCAGCACCAGGAAGAGCACGATAACGGGAATCGGGCGACGAATAGACCAGCCGGAGAGGTTCATGGAGGGGCAGTTGGGTGGATGGGTAGGCGGGTGGGTGCGTGGGTGCGTCGGTAGGGTGCATTAGGCCCCAAGCAAATCAATACTCTAGGTGGTAGTGCATTTTAGTAAAGGACAGAGGAAAACGTAGGCGATTCCCGTTCTGCCAGCTTCTCTCTAACTTGGCGATTGTAGTCGTGGATGAACGTCCAAATCGCACCAATGTGATTCTCTAGCTTTTTGGAAAAGGACAGCGTCTTTCTCACTAGCCGGGAAATCCGCTGCCTCAAGGTGTTGTTCAGGCGTTCGATGTAGCTCGTCAAGCCACTGTCTTTGCCGACGGCAACATGCCGTTTGCTCGGAATCACGGTGACGTAGGCCTCCCAGTAATCGGTGTAGACCTTGGCACACTGTCGATATACCGCCGGGATGGACTGCCATAGGGCAATCGCTGATTCCCGAGAGCGATCTCCGATATGACAGCCGATGATCTCTCGGGTATCAGCATCGATCGCCACCCAGACCCACTGCTTGTTGCCTTTATTGTCGACAAAAGACCAGAGCTCATCCATCTGCACCTTGAGCTTGCCTTTGGCCTTGGGGACGACCGCTGCCGCTTTGGACACGGCGTCATAACATGCGTTGACATAGGTCTGGAGCCAGCTATCCGAGACATCGGTGACCCTGGCGATACCGGCTAATGGAATTTTCTCCAACAGCAGTAGATTAACGAAGGCCCGAGTATCCTTGTCTTTCGGCTTCCACTGGGGATCTTCGACGAACTGGCGGTTGCAGTCTCGGCACTTGTAGTTTTGTTTACCACGCCGGGTAGTGCCGTTCTTGGAGATGTCGTGAGACCCACAGGTTGGACAGGTCATCTCGATTGTCATGGAGCCTACTCCCCCAGAATCTAGAAGTGCAACGGCGTTACCTTATTTCTCTCTATCCTTTACATTAATCCACTACCCTCTAGGTAATGATTCTGGGGCTGGCCGTAATGCACCGCTGCGAGGATGGGGAGCATAAGGTATGGGTCACGGCATGGGTGGGCGGTGCATTGGCGGGCAGGGGTTGAAAGAGATGGAGCAGAGGTGAGGGGCCGCCGAATGCACCCTACGGGATCATTCCACTACGGTGACGATATCGCCGTCTTGTAAAAACCCGACGCCGGAGGTGACAACCTGTTCCCCAGATTGCAGCCCCTGAAGAATCTCCACCTGGGCGGCCTCGTCGTTGGCAGCGGCAAGTCGGTTGCCGACTTCTACCGCGCGGGCCGTGACCTGGTTGCCTTCACTTAGCACAAACACCTGGGTAGTGCCGTCGGGCTGGGGCTGTAGCGCCGTTGCGGGAATGGTTAAGCCCTGGCGCGAGCTGGTGGTAATTGCACCGCGCAAGAACATGCCGGGCTTGAGCAGTTCGCTGCTGGGCAGCGCGATATTCACCGTCGCTACGCGAGTGTCGGCATCGACCACCGGGTCGATCGATCGCACCGTGCCCTGAAGGCTAATGCGGCTGTCGGTAGTGGAGGTAATTGCCACCGGGGCTCCGATCGCCACCTGGTCGAGCTGGGCCTGGGGCACCTCAGCGGCCAGCTCTAGCTGGTTGTTTTGAATCAGCGTCACAATCGGCGTGCTGGGGGATGAGACATCGCCGACGGTGGCCAGGCGCTCGGCAATCACGCCCGCGACCGGAGCCCGCACGGTGGTCTGGCTGAGCTGGGTTTGCAGGCGCTCGATCGCGGCCTGCTGCGATCGCACCCCCGCCTGGGCGCTCTCCACCTCGGCCCGCGCCAGCGCCACTGATTCACGAGCGTTGACGGTCTCGGTGCGCTGGCGGGTCAGCTCCTGCTGACTGACTGCCCCGCGATCGGCCAGGGATTGAATGCGATCGAGGTTAGACTGGGCCTCTGTCAGGCTCGCCTGGGCCTGGGCCAGCGAGGCCTGCTGCTGGCTGACCTGGGCCTGCGACACGGTGAGCTGGGCCTGGGCCTGGCGCAGATCGGCCTGCAGGGTGGCGTCGTCTAGGGTGGCGATCGCCTGCCCGGCGCTGACAGCATTCCCTTCGCGCACCAAAATTTGGCGAATCTGCAAACCGCTGGCCTGGGGCGCGATCGAGAGCAGATCAATCGCTTCAACCGTACCGTTAACCGCTAGCGTATCGGCGACGGCCGCCGGGGCGGCAGGCTCCACCGTTACCGTTTGGGTGGCCACTGCGGCTGTCTCATCCGTTTCTGGGGGCGTGGCCTCTCGCCCGCCCAGCAGGCGAGTCCCGGCCAGAGTCAGCAGTACCCCCGCCCCCAAGCCCAGCAGTATCCCCGACCATCGGCCCGACCGTTGCGGTGGTGTGCGGCCCGAAGCGGTCTCGCTATAGTGAGTCATATCTTTCTCGGCAAATGAGCTAGCTGTCTCTAGGGGCGTCTCCAAAGGGGTGGCCAAAGGGTCAAAATAGGGGAGTTGAGGCACGAGTACACCCTCAGGAAGAACGCCTGGGTAGGTTACGAAATGTTTATTTTCCCATTATGACTTAAACCCTTCCGCGCTTGGGATCGCCTGATTTGTCGAGGAAATCGCCCTTTCTCTCAGATTTAGGCGACCAATCTCAATATTTCTACTGACTCGGATCACACCCCTGAATCGGGAAGGTTTGGTCTAATAGCAAGATGTACCAAATCCAGCTCGGGATCTGTAGTTTCCCCACCGGCAACAATTCACTTCTGGACTTGGATTTGGTTTATCCACCGCGTGAGCTTTGTTTGCCCAGTCGTCACTGCTCCCTCACGCCATTGGCTCGACTCTCAAAAAGGCAGGTCTTGGGAATGTTTAACGCTACTGAAATCCTCATCAGTGACTTTGTAGAGAAGCTGCGGACTGGGTACCACCGCACCTACGGCGGCCAAAACCCCGACTACGAAGACATCATCGCCTGGGCGGGCAGCATGGCGCTCGAAAATATCGCCAACAGCGACGCGCTCTATCACAACGTTGAGCATACCGTTTTGGTGGCGCTGGTCGGCCAAGAAATTTTGCGGGGTAAGCACATTCGCGAGGGCGGCGTCACCTGCAAAGACTGGATGCACTTCATTATTTCCCTGGTCTGCCACGACATCGGCTATGTCAAAGGCGTCTGCCGCAGCGACCAGGACCGCAACCTCCTCTACTCCACCGGCAAGGGCGACGAGATGGTGCCGCTCAAGCCCGGTGCCTCCGACGCGGCGCTGACGCCGTACCACGTGGACCGGGGCAAGCGGTTCATCGAAGAACGCTTTGGCAACAACCCGGTGATTGACGCCAGTGTGATCAAGTACAACATCGAGCTGACTCGCTTTCCGGTGCCCAACGAAGAAGACCACCAGGACACCCACAACTTTCCGGGACTGGTGCGGGCCGCCGACCTGATCGGGCAGCTCAGCGACCCCCGCTACCTGAAGAAAATTGGGGCTCTGTACTACGAATTTGAGGAAACTCGCCAGAACGAGTATCTGGGCTACCAGCACCCCGGCGACCTGCGGGCCAACTACCCCAAGTTCTACTGGAATGTGGTGCACCCCTACATTCAAGATGCCTTGCGTTATCTGTCGCTGACCCAGGAAGGTAAGCAAATAATTGCTAACCTCTATTCAAATGTGTTTATGGTGGAGAACGAGCAAACCGTAATCCACACCTGACCCCTTTTACAATCAGCCTATGACCTGGTGGCGCAAGCTTAGAACCAATCGCCTGGCTCAAATCGGTGCGATCGTGCTGATCGGCCTCTACACCGTGGCTCTGGGGGCCGACTTTTTTGCCCCCTACAGCCCCTACGAATCTCAGCTCAACGGGTCGCTGCTGCCGCCGACCCAGGTGTACTGGCGCGATGCCGAAACCGGGCGGTTCTTTCCCCACGTCTACCCCACCACCCAGGGGCCAGTCGATATAGACACTGGCGAGCGCAACATCATCGTCGATCGCAGCCAGCCTTCCCCCCTCCGCATTTTTCATCGCGGCGACGACGGGCGGCTCACCCTGTTCGACACCGCTGGCCCCGCCCGCATCAACCTGCTGGGCACCGACGAGCAGGCCCGCGACCAGTTCAGCCGCCTCATCCACGGCAGCCGGGTCAGCCTTAGCGTGGGGCTGATCGGCATCGCCATCTCGTTTCCGCTGGGCATGCTGGTGGGGGGGCTGGCCGGGTACTTTGGCGGCGCGGTCGATGCCGTGCTGATGCGGCTGGTCGAAGTGCTGATGACGATCCCCAGCATTTACCTGCTGGTGGCCCTGGCGGCGGTGCTGCCGGCGGGTATCTCCAGTACCCAGCGGTTTATGCTGATTGTGCTGATTACCTCGCTGGTGGGCTGGGCCGGACTGGCCAGGGTGATTCGCGGTCAGGTGCTGTCAATTAAAGAGCAGGAGTTTGTGCAGGCCAGCCGGGTCATGGGCGGGCGAGCGCTGTACATCATCACCCGCCACATTCTGCCGCAGACCGCGACCTACGGCATTATTGCCGCCACCCTGGCGATTCCCGGCTTTATTCTGGCTGAGGCGGTGCTGAGCTTTATTGGCCTGGGTATTCAGCAGCCCGATGCCTCCTGGGGCAACATGCTCACCCTGGCCACCAATGCGTCTATTCTGGTGCTTCAGCCCTGGCTAGTGTGGCCCCCGGCCATTCTGATCGTGCTGACGTCGCTGGCCTTTAACCTGCTGGGCGATGGCCTGCGCGATGCCCTCGATCCGCGCACGCTGAAGCAGTAGCTGGATCTGGCTTTCTTCGCGTCCCCGAAAGCAGTAGCCTGAAGGTAGGGGCTTGAGCAGGAACCGCCAAATGGCAACCTTAACCTTCAAAAAACTGGGGCGAATTGTCGCGATCGCCGTGCTGTGCCTGTCGCTGTGGAGCTGTGGCCTGGTCAACCCTCGACCACCAAAGGCCGTAGTCGAACTGGCGATCGCTCAAAAGCTTGCCCAAACCCAGGCCGTGCTCTACCGGCAGTTTGGCTCCGCTGTTGACCCCGCCGATCTGGCCCAGGTAGGCCGTATTCGCATCAGTGACCACCACTGGACTACGCTGGCCAACCAGCCAGCGGTGGAGGTGTCGGGCACCTACCACCTCAAGGGAGGGCAGCTCACCGTCGCCCAGCGCCGCCAGACCAGAGACTTCGACCTTTACCTGCGGCGAGGCGACAGCAAAGACCAGTGGCTGCTGCTAGAGCCGGTGCTGGCGCGATCGGGGGAGGTGCTGCGGTGGCAGCCGACGCCGTTGATTGAACCGGAGGCCGCGAGCCCAGTCTAGCGATCGCGGGATAGCCTCATACCAAATCCTAAATAAATCCCCCCGGTTTGTGGGGGCATAGCATGCTACGCCCCTACGGGGTTCCTGATTGTGAATCGGGGTCTACCAAATCAGGTTTTGCGTCAATCGGCGCGATCGCGTTCTAGCATCAAGGTCACCGGCCCGTCGTTGTGGATTTCGACCTGCATCATCGCCCCAAATTTGCCCGTTTCAACCCGCAGACCGCTGGCCCGCAGCAGCGCCACAAAGTCTTCGTACAGCGCTTCGGCCTGGGCGGGTGGCGCAGCCCCATCAAAGGAAGGCCGTCGCCCCTTGCGGCAGTCGCCGTAGAGGGTAAACTGGCTGACCACCAGCAGTTCGCCGCCAATGTCTTGAACCGAGCCGTCCCAGCGCTCGCTGCCCGGCGACGGAAACAGCCGCAGGTCGAGGCACTTGCGGGCCATCCAGGCCAGTTCGGCGCTGGTATCGGTGGGGGCAATGCCCACCAGCAGGTTGAGCCCCCGGCCAATTTGCCCCACCACCTGCCCATCAACGGTGACGCTGGAGGCGGTCACTCGCTGCACTACGACTCGCATGATGTCGAGGCCTGGGCGGCAAACTTTTGCTGCCACACCGCTCGAATCTGCTCGGCGGCAGCCTCCATATCGGCCTGGGAGGGGGGCTTGCCCAGGGTGCGAAACACCTGTAGCTCTAGCCCTTTTAGCCCCAGCTCCTCGGGGTGGTGCCCGTCAGGGTAGCGGGGCTGCAGCACAAAGTGGACGTGGTAGGGCGGTTGGTCAACCCAGAGGCCAACGTAGACGCGCTCGGCCCCCATTGCCAGGGCGATCGCCTCCGACATCTGCTGCAAAAAAGGCCCCATCGAGGCCGACTCCGCCGCCGTTAGCTCCCACAGGTTTTCGCGGTGGGTGCGGGTTTTGATCACCACTGACCCCAACCCGTAGGGGCCAACGCAGTGGTCTGCCACCCACCAGGGGTTTTCGGCGATCGTGCCGCCGGGCACTGTCTGAGTTCCAGCCAAGATTTGGCAGGCGAGGCAGTCGGGGTGTTGCTGTGGGGTGCCGTTGTCGGTCATAGGGCAAAAAGATACCGATACGATGACAGTGCGCCGGGTCGTTCAGACCTTGACCATAATCTGATCACCCTCGATTTTGGCTTCGAAGGTGGTCAGCGGCTTAGGCGGCGGCCCGCCGCTCACCGTGCCGTCTGGGTTGAAGCGGCCACCGTGGCAGGGGCAGATAAACAGCTCTTGGCCGCGGTCCCAATCTACGGTGCAGCCAGCATGGGTACAGATCGGGCTCACCGCCAGCACCGCGTCTGGCAGGCTGGGGTCGCGCACAACGACCAGGTCTTTACCCCCAATCGCGCCGGTTACGCTGCCCTGGGCCACCAGGTCAGCCATACTGCCCAGGGTCGTAAACTCACCGCTGCCCTCAGCGTCAGACGCAGAATCAGACTGACAGGCGGCGATCGCGATCGGCAGCGAGGTCGTCAGCAGCCCCAGGCCCAGCAAATTGGTAAAGTCTCGCCGCTTCATGCCGCCGCTACTTGCCAAATCCCTGGCCCCGCTTCGTTGAAGGAATGCCCAGGCAGGCGTTGAGCTGCGATCGCAGGGTATCGTGGTCGAGGTTTTGGCCAATCAGCACCAGCTGGTTTTTGGGTGCGCCCGTCCACTCGTCATCGTCGAGCGAAAAGCGTTTGCCGCTGAGGTGAAAGATGTGGCGCTTGGGGCTTTCGTCAAACCAGAGAATGCCCTTGGCCCGAAACACCGACTCCGGCAGCTGATTGTCCAAGAAATGCTGGAACTTGCGAATGGCAAAGGGGCGATCGCTGGCAAACGACAGCGAGGTAAAGCCGTCAATGGCCAGATGGTCCGAGGCGTATTGCCCGTGGCCATGATCATGGTGGTCATGGTCGTGCTCACAGTGGCCGTGGTCGTGATCGCAGTTGCTGTGATCGTGAGCCCCGTGATCATGGCCGTGATGATCGTGGTCATGATGATCGTGATCGTGGACAGCTTCAGCGCTGTCGTTGCCAAAGTATTTATCCGACTCAAACAACCCCACACTGAGGATCAGCGGCAGGGGAACCTCGGATTTGGTGGTGCGTAAAATCCGCGCTCCTTCTTTAACATCGCGAATTTTGACCTCCAGCAAATCCAGGTCGGCATCGTCGACCAGGTCAGCCTTGTTGAGCAAAATAATGTCGCCGTAGGCGATTTGGTTGTGAGCCGCCTGGCTATTGAAGAGATCCAGGCTGTAGTTTTCGGCATCCACCACCGTCACAATCGAGTCGAGCCGGGTCAGGTCGCGCAGCTCGGTGCCCAAAAAGGTGAGGGCAATGGGTAGCGGATCAGCCAGTCCGGTGGTTTCGACCACCAGGTAGTCGATCTTGTCCTGGCGCTCCAGCACCTTGTACACCGCCTCCATCAAATCGTTGTTGATGGTGCAGCAGATGCAGCCGTTGCTGAGTTCGACCATGGTGTCGTCGCTGTTTTCGGTAGCGATCAGCAGGTCGTTGTCGATGCCGATTTCGCCAAACTCATTCACCAGCACGGCGGTCTTCAGCCCTTCCTGGTTGGCCAGAATGTGGTTTAGCAGGGTGGTTTTGCCGCTGCCCAAAAAGCCGGTGATGATCGTGACGGGCAGACCGTGTTTAGTGTCATCCATCGCCTGAGACTGGACGGGGGGAGCAGCGGTAGACATAGGTGCTCTTTGAACGCAAGGACATTTTCCATACTAGCGATGAATTGCAGTCGTGGCGGCCAGGGTAGGGATTGTTTAAGGAAGCAACCCAGGGACACCAGCGATCGCCCGCACCAAGACGTTGATCACCCCGCTGCACAAACCAGTACAATTGCATTGATTTCGCCTTTGGAAGCGGCCATGTCCCTAAACCCCGACGATCTGCCCCGCTGCGGCTGGGTTCACGCCGAGCCGATCGAGATTGCCTACCACGATACTGAATGGGGCGTACCGCTGCACGATGACCGCAAGCACTTCGAGTTCATCCTGCTCGACGGCTTTCAGGCCGGGCTGAGCTGGATCACCATTCTGCGCAAGCGCGAAAACTTTCGCGCCGCCTTCGATGGCTTTGACCCCGAGGCGATCGCCCGCTACGATGAGGCCAAGCACCAGGAACTCTTGCAGAACGCAGGCATTGTCCGTAACCGGCTCAAAATTGCCGCCGCCACCCGCAACGCCCAGACCTTTCTCCGGGTGCAGGAAACCTTCGGCAGCTTCGATCGCTACATCTGGCAATTTGTCGATGGCGAAACCGTTCAGAATAGCTGGTCAACCCTGGCTGACGCCCCCACTCGCACCGCAGCCTCCGACACCATGAGCAAAGACTTGAAGCAGCGCGGCTTTAAGTTTGTCGGCACCACCATTTGCTACGCCTACATGCAGGCCGCAGGCTTGGTCAATGACCACACCATCGACTGCTTCCGCCATCAAGAATTGGCATAACGGTCTGCACTTCACCGGACAGCACTAGACTTTGCTTCATAACTGATAGTGCAATCTGTTGCTTGGTGTGCAAGTTATGCTTAACAAGGACTTGCACACCAAGCAACAGAATGTTTCTATTCAATTGTGATCTGCGCCATCTTGCCTGTAATTTATAGTCTTGGAAGGATCAACCTTCGGCACTCTACTTTGAGGTGAGGGAGAAGGTGGTGACTGTGATGGAGCCTGACCTTGGGGTTGATTCTGCGGTTTGTCTGTCATTGTGTAAAACCTTTAGTGATGAGCAACATTAAGCTTACTTATGATTATACGTTAGGCTCTATAAAGGTTGTGAGTGACAGTATTGATAAGATAAACACAAAACTTGCGGTGATTTTAACTATCAGTGGAGTTTTGGTAAATTTTGGGAAAGATCTTCCTGGCTATTCTGTGGCAGGAGCCACACATTCAAGTTCAATTTATTTCTGCCTATCTTGTTATCTAATGAAATTAAGTGCTTATATTTTAATTATTTCTGCCATTGCATTAGCTTTATGGGGCTTATGGCCTGCAACCGGTGGGAAGATAGTTTTGCCTGAACAGTTGCTAGAAGATGAATGGAATCTCGCCGACGAAGAAAACTATCTGGTAGCTTTAGTTAAATATTTAGAAAAAGAGACGCTACTGGTATTAAATGATATTCGGGATACAAAAGCGAGTAGATTGGATTGGGCTATCCGAGCAATAGCATCAGCAGTCGTTTTATTAGGGCTAGATGAAATCCCAGGGCCATTTCATTCTCAAGGAAGGCTGAAGATGCTAGAGTTTCAGGCTGATTCATCTTTTCCTTAGGCTCTATGCATCTTTCTCCTCCATCCCCTGCTACGGTTCCCCAAACCCACCCTGAGTCGTTGCCTGAGCGGATCGAGATTCTGGAAGCCTTCGCTGATCTGCCCGACGTGCGTCAGGCGTCTGGGAAGCGGCATCATATGGCCCTGTGCCTGGCGCTCTTTACCCTGGCGGTGACAGCAG
>NZ_JBNXVS010000130.1:0-1182 GCF_050565655.1 Nodosilinea sp. AN01ver1
GGGTGCATCCCAGTTATGCAATGAGTAGGAGTGCTTAGTGCAGGTCAAGGGCAGAAGCTTTAGCCTCTGAGTAGTTGCGCCAAGGATACCTGAAGCGATGGATGCTGCCAAAGAAGCCCAAATCAAAGCTCATGCCCTGGCCTTAGCAGAGTTGCTCTACGACGAGACAGATCCCGAAGACGTTAAGACACTGGCGGGGATCGAAGTCGCCGTTCGTAACCACTTACTGACGCATGTAGGGCCAGAGATGGGCAATTTTTTATCGGCACAAGCAGCGGCACGCAGGGAGGACGAAAACGACACATCCAAAGCATCGTCGGACCGTTAAGCTTGAGTCAACGCCAGAGTCGGCGGCTTGCGGTCAAGGCTCGGACTCAGTGGAGTCCTTATCTTGAACAGTGTTGCTTATTGTTGAGCGCCAACGAGGCCTACGCCCGGGCTGCCGATGATATTGCTGTGCTGACCGGAGTGTGCGTGTCAGGCAGTACCCAACAACGCTTAGTCCATCGCCAAGATCTAGAGCTGCCAACGGTAGACGGCGGGGTCAAAGAAATGAGCTTAGATGGCGGCAAAGTACGCCTTCGGACTGCCGAGGGGCAGCCCTGTCAGTGGCGTGACTACAAGGCTATCAACCTGCATCAGTGGGGCATTAGCGCTTTTTACAAAGACAACGACAGCTTAGTCGATTGGGTTAACCAGCAGCCCTTAGCCCATCCCCTAGTTTGCCTTGGAGACGGCCACGACGGCATCTGGAACCTGTTTTCCCAAGTCGCTCACTCCAGCGAGCGCTTGGAGATTTTAGACTGGTACCACCTTATGGAGAATTTGGGCAACGTAGGTGGGTCTCACCAGCGTCTCAATGCCGTCGAAGCCTGCTTATGGCAAGGGGATGTAGACGGGGCGGTCAAGCTATTCGACGACTGGCCCCATGAGCGGGTAGACCAGTTTATCGGCTATTTGACTAAGCATCGCCATCGCATCGTCAACTACAGCTACTACCACGCAGAGGGCATCTCCATTGGCTCTGGAGCTGTAGAATCGACCATCAAGCAGATTGGCAGACGGGTGAAGATTTCAGGCGCTCAGTGGAAGGAAGACAACGTTCCTCAAGTGCTCCGACATCGCTGCGCTTATCTCAATGGTCAGTTCTCATCCTGAGTCTTGCAAGACTGGGATGCACCC
>NZ_JBNXVS010000131.1:0-1136 GCF_050565655.1 Nodosilinea sp. AN01ver1
AAAGCTAGAGAATCACATTGGTGCGATTTGGACGTTCATCCACGACTACAATCGCCAAGTTAGAGAGAAGCTGGCAGAACGGGAATCGCCTACGTTTTCCTCTGTCCTTTACTAAAATGCACTACCCGTTAAAGCAGCGCACCTTCTACGGTCGCGAAAAAGACAACGCCATCTACCCGATTGCCCTGGCAAATCTCGCTCTGCACGGCATCGACGCGCCCCACCTCTGGCACGGTAACACCTTGACCTATGGCGAGTCCTACGGGGGGCTGTTCGCGGGCGCGCCGTCTCAGTTTGATGTCGCCCTGATGAATCCGCCCTTTGGCGGCAAGGAAGGCAAAGAGGCCCAGACGAACTTCGCCTACAAGACGGGCTCGACTCAAGTTCTGTTCTTACAGCACGTGATCGAATCGCTAAAGCCGACCGGGCGATGCGGCATCGTGCTCGACGAGGGCATTCTGTTTCGTACCAACGAGACAGCATTCGTGCAGACCAAGCGCAAGCTGCTCGACGACTGCGACGTGTGGTGCATCGTCAGCCTGCCGCCGGGGGTGTTTACGTCGGCAGGGGCAGGCGTGAAGACCAACCTCGTGTTCTTCTCCAAGGGCAAACCCACCGAGTCGATTTGGTACTACGACCTCAGCAATCGCAAGGTCGCGAAAAAGAAACCGCTGACAATGAAAGACTTTGACGAGTTCTTCAAACTGCTGCCGACGCGAGCCGACAGCGAACGAAGCTGGACCGTCTCTCGCAGCGACATTGAAGTGAAGAACTTCGACCTCAAAGCGGTAAACCCCAATAAGGTCGTCGACGAAGACGAGCGAACTCCCGAACAACTGCTCGACATCATCGAAGCCAAGGCCGAGGAAGTCGCGAAGGCGTTAGCGGTACTGAGAAAGTAGTCAATGCTATGAGGTGTTGTTACACAATGATGAGGCGTTACGAGATAGCCTTCACATCATCTAGTCAAGAGATGCTGACGTTACTCATTAGAGAACCCTTCGTCCGTATTGCAAAATCGCACGAACTTCGGCACCTGAATCGCGCCAACTTCGGCAGGTGAATCGCATGAACCTCGGCACCTGAATCGCATGAACTTCGGCAGGTCATGACTACCCCATCGGTGGATCTCGATA
>NZ_JBNXVS010000132.1:0-1129 GCF_050565655.1 Nodosilinea sp. AN01ver1
CACCTCGCCGACGTAATTGAAGGAGTTCCGTTCAAAGATGGATACCGGGCTGATGACAACGCCGATATGACCCAGATGCAGGATGCCGCCTAGATCCTAGCCATACACCAGATTTGACAATATCTCTAAACCGGGTTGCCACAGCAAGTCTTCTGCCTGAGGATGCCAACCTAAATTGACTTCGTGCAGGCGATCGTTGTGGGTTAAGAAAATGATTTCTGCCTAGTTAGATACAAGGGTGGGTTTAATCCAAGTTGATATAGTTGCACGCGCAGGCAACTACTCAACCCATAAGCCTTCAGCAGGTTAAGGCCATTCAGCACTCGGCTTGATCACTGTTTACCTCAGATATCCTAAACAATTTCACAACGTCAGGTGTTTTGTTTGCGTTCTGCTCTAGCTGCCTTGAGTTCTCTGCTCTTTAATTCGGCTGATTGATAAGCATTTACGTAGTCTTTTCCCCCCAGCATCACGTCACCGTAATACTCGTAGGGCGGAGCGCCGTAAATCGGCAGCGGAGGATCGTCTGGGTAATCTTCCTGGGCCTCTGTAATAGAGGCTTTTAAGGCCTTGATGCTGAGCCTTTGGGCGGGAAAGTAGTAGATTTCTTGCCGAGCCTTATTTATATGCGGTAGCGTCGGGTCGATGATATCTTCACCCAGTTCAATCCAGGCGTGTTCGATCGGCTCGTACTGCCCGTTATTCAAAACCACAAACCCTTGGACGTAGGTTGCTCCAGTCAGTGTCAGCACAGCTCGATGGGTGTTGTCAAAGGGAGCGCCCGCTTTGCTTTTGATTTGTTCAAACATTTCGAGGGAAAGGGGTTCATTCAGGGTTGGGGGCATTGGGCGTAAACCTTAGAGTCGCTCCTGCCGATCGTAAGCACCTGCATGGCGCATGTCTATTGCCCCTAGGCCGATGTCCTGGTCGTTTAGTGAGTGCTAGCGCCAACAGACTCAGCCGTAGAGAGTTGGAGGTGCGATCGGGATATCCCGTTGAAGTAACGAAAAAAGCGCTCCCGGTCGGGAGCGCTTTTTTCGTTACTCAATCAATGGACTAGCAAAGCCTAGCCGATGATTTCAGGAGCCTCAGCAGTGGCCAGGTCCAGGGGGAAGTTGTGAGCATTGCG
>NZ_JBNXVS010000133.1:0-1127 GCF_050565655.1 Nodosilinea sp. AN01ver1
GGAGTTGTTTGCTCAGGTGCGCTCACTGGTGAACACGGCTCGCCGTCAAGGCATTTCTGCCTTCGAGGCTATTTCTCGTGCCCTTACCTCACAGCAGGCTGATTGGCTACTGAGTTGAGCAATTACAAAGGATCTACTTCCCCATGAACCTATCCACCCGGCCCGTATCCCCCTGGACATACCCGTTCATGAGCTGTCGGTACCCCAGCTTTCCCAACCTCTGGACGTTGGAGGGCCTGGGGCTACTATTCATCGTCAAGGTGCCGCCCGAACTGGAGCAGCTGAGCAAATCGACTTACCTGCAGCTGATTCAAACTCGGCTGGACAGAATGATTCAGGACTCCGTCTCGGAAACCTCCCAAATCGAGACGCAACAGAGGTTGGTGACCACCCTCAGCGAATTGGACTGGGCTCAAGAGATTCCGATACTGGAGCCGGACGACGACCTGGTCTTCGCCCTGGAGTATTGGCGGCAACAGTGGGCGGAGACCTTGATTCGGAGCAACTGGCGGTTTCAGGAACGACTCGGCTATTACGGGGGGATCTTTCCGGTAACGCCCGTAACCCCCAGCTATCCAGACTATCTGGACTGGCTGAGCCTACACGACGAGACCACGCTAGAGGCGTGGTTGGCCGAACTGAGCCTGTAGCCGTTCACCCAGAGATCACCATGAATACTCCTCTTTCAACCGGCGAGGCTTACGATGTGCAGCCTCGTCAGGTGGCCTATGTGCCCAAAAGCAAGGGCTTTTCGACTCAGACCCTGATTCCCTTCAACATGGCCAGTGCCGCACAGCAGGCGCTGGAGCGATTCGAGCAGCAGCATGGCGATATCGATGAGTACCTGGCCACTCGCCTGGGCTATGGTTCCGTTTCTGAACTGCACCAGTACTTCAGCGCTGAACAGGTCGATGCCTCCGCCCTGGCGATCAGCAATATCGAGCGGGGGGCGGGTTTCATCACGGGCGACCAGACCGGTATCGGCAAAGGCCGCATCTGCGCCAGCATCATGCGCTACGCCCAGCAGCAGGGAAAGATTGCGCTGTTCATTACCAAGGACAAACCGCTCTACGCCGACATGATGCGCGATGTGGGGGACATTGGGATGCGGCGGTTTTCGCCCTTCA
>NZ_JBNXVS010000134.1:0-1116 GCF_050565655.1 Nodosilinea sp. AN01ver1
GAGTCGTTGCCTGAGCGGATCGAGATTCTGGAAGCCTTCGCTGATCTGCCCGACGTGCGTCAGGCGTCTGGGAAGCGGCATCATATGGCCCTGTGCCTGGCGCTCTTTACCCTGGCGGTGACAGCAGGTAATCGAGGCTTTTTGTCCATTGGTGACTGGCTCAGGTGCTACCAAAGCGAGTTGATTGACCTCTTCAAGCCGCCCAAACACCGGCTGCCCTCCTACAGCACAATTCGTCGAGTGCTCCTGAGGCTAGATTATTCGCAGTACTCAGCGGCCTTAGCCCGGTTCTTTGACATCGAACCATTACCCGGTGAAACCTTAGCGGTTGACGGCAAAGTTTTGCGAGGGTCGTATCAACTGGAGAGCGACAATCCCGACTCTCCCCCTCATCCGGCCATTCTGTTGGTCAGTGCCTATCTAGTGGAGCGGGGACTGATTCTAGAACCCTATCCGGTTGAGCACAAAACGAATGAGATCAAAGCCTTGCCGGAGTTCATCGAGAAGCTGGCGCTCAAGGGCGTGGTGATTGCCTTTGATGCGATCAGCACTCAAAAAAACCTGTCAACTCATCATTGACACCGAGAATCATTACTTGGCTGCCCTCAAAGGCAATCAAGGTAACTTGCTCAAAACCGTCCAGGCTAATTTTGTTGCCGAGGCGAGTTTCACCGACCTCAGCAAAGGGCACGGACGACTGGAGAAGCGAGTCATCAGCCTTTGCACGACCCTCGATAACATCAAGCCCTGGCCAGGACTGAAGACACTGGTTCGCGTGGAGAGTGAGCGACACTTCAAGTACGGCGGTCAGCCTCGTCAAGAAACCGAAACTCGTTACTATGTTGCCTCGTTTCTAGCCACAGCAGATGCCTTTGCTCAGCGCATCCGAGGCTACTGGGGCGTCGAAAACAAGGTACATTACGTCCGCGATGTGACCCAGGGTGAGGATGCCTCACGCATTCGCATGCATCAGTTACCGCAAATCTTCGCTGTCGCTCGTAACTTCGCGCTCAATCTCTACCGCTCCAACGCCTTCTCCAATATGGCTCAGGCTGAACGATTCTGTAAATTCGGCCTAGATACACTCAAGACCGTTTTTAGAATGAAATAGCCCTG
>NZ_JBNXVS010000135.1:0-1068 GCF_050565655.1 Nodosilinea sp. AN01ver1
GGCACTGGTCTGCTAGGCGTTGATAAGTAAAATGGCTGTAGTGCAACTACTTCAGCCTGATGGATTGTCCTCACTGCCAGAGCCAACAAGTTGTCAAAAACGGGCGAGAGTCGCTTTCGGACGGCACGGTGCTTCAGCGCTATCGCTGTAAGGGGTGCAGCAAGTGCTTCAATGACCGCACCGGCACCCCGATGGCTCGCCTGCGCACCCCAAGTTCAGTGGTTGCGACCGCCCTCAATGGTCGCAGCGAAGGCCTGGGGGTACGAGCGACTGGCCGTCTGTTTGGGGCGTCGCACTCTACCATTCTGCGGTGGGAAGAGCGCTTAGCCCGTCAGGCGGATGCCTGGTCGCCGCCAGCCCCAAGCGGTCGAGAGGTGACGCTGGAAGGTGATGAAGTCTACACTCGCGTGGGCGAGAACCTTCCCCCCCGCTAGTTCTGAGGGCTGGACCATTCACTTTATTGAACGCCAGAGCCGCTACTGGGTGTCCGTGATGGCGGGACATAAGGACGAACTACTGTTTCAACGGGGAACCCAACAGGCCTGGCAGTGGGCCAAAGGCTGCTCGTTTATACGCTGGTTTACCGACGGAGAACCCCGCTATGCCAAAGCATTGTGGGACTTGGCCAGCGTGTATCTGGCCCTACGGGAGTGTCCCAGTCGGTACCGTACCCGCAAAGTCTGGCGGCATGGCCTTGAAGTCGCGATGAAAATCAAAGGGTCTCAAGGTCTCAGGCGGGTCGTCTGGGTGAGGCCAGAGCATCCCTACACCGCCATTAGCCCGCTAGCCGAGGTGCATGCCAATCATAATGAGGCTCACAATGCTGCTCTGAGACGGCGATGCAGCGCTTATCGTCGGCGTCAAAACCTCTACGCCAAGACTCGCGATGGACTGCAACGAACCTTGGATGTTCAGCGGATCCTCCACAACTGGGTCAGACCTCATGGGGGACTGGGCAAACCGACGACTCCGGCCATGGCGATCGGCTTGTGCAATCGCTTGCTATCCACCCAGGAACTCCTCTGCCTGAGAGGGTTTCAAAGTATCTCCTGTTAACAGACCAGTGCC
>NZ_JBNXVS010000136.1:0-1066 GCF_050565655.1 Nodosilinea sp. AN01ver1
ACCTGGGCCTCAGGTTTGTAAGTCAGGGCGTCGGCCTGAGTGAGCTGGCGAAAGCCTCGGGTTTGGAGTTCAGCCCAGCGATCTGGATTTAGCTCATTGGCAGTTACCAGAGCTGGATTTGCGCCAACCAACAGCGCCCCATTCCCCGCTGTTGGCTCATACACGGTGGTTTCCGCATTGATGCCACCGAGCACAGAGGCTAAATAAGCAATGGGAATCGGTGTACTGTAAGCCTGTTGCAGAACTGACGTGGATGACCGCACGCTCAAATTGGGCTGTCGCTGGAGCAACTCCACCAGGCGGTCGTAGGCTTCGTGAGTCGTCTGGGAACCCGTCACCACTTGCCGCCCGGCCCGTACCACAGCGGCTTCAACAGATTCATCCACCGTCTTAGCCAGTGCGGTTCCCGGCTGCACCGGCTCCCCGAGAACGGACGCTGCAAACCGTCGAGCTTCGACAATAGAGCCAAAGCCCTGACCCGCTAGGAAGTAGGACGCATAGGCCTCAGCCAACTGAGGATGACCCATGGTGGTAGTCTCCGGGAGTGGACAGTCGAGGTAGATGCCGGAGAATCCCTGATTGTGGCGATGATTTAGCCCAGCTCCATCTGGGCCTTGGGCTGACGATGGGGCTGCTGTTTAACCAACTGCATTCGCTGCTCCAACCGCTCAAAGTGCAGCAAATCTTGCTGATTGAGTCGTGAGACGACGTTGCTGTGGTGGCGTTCAAAGACAACACCCCTGCTCCACTTATCGGTGATGCGTAGCAGGTCGTCGGTGCCCACTTCCAGCTTGAACTGGCCGCCCTCCTTGTTCCAGGTGTTGGCATAGACATGGCTCTGGAGAAAATCCCGTACGGTGTGCTCAACCCTGCGGGTGCGAGCCGCATAAACGGCTTCCACGTCCAGCTTGCCCTGGGGCATAGCGGCCCGGTTGTGGCGCAAGTTTTGTATCTCCTGCCGCTGAAAGTCGCTGACCCGCTCGGCTACCGATACCACCTCAATGCCCCGGCCCAGCCCGGTAGACTTGCTCACCCGCACCTGCATCAGTTCTCCCTGCTGGTCGCG
>NZ_JBNXVS010000137.1:0-1058 GCF_050565655.1 Nodosilinea sp. AN01ver1
TATAGCGGTTCTCATTCGGATGAGGTACAGTAACAGTCATTTGTGAACCAGCTGCGAATATCCTTTAAAGTGACTTGAGAATAAGCAGATTCAATCGCTTCTTGTAGGACTTGATGAGTCCGTGCGCCAACTGAATCCAAGATGGTCTTGACCTTTGACCAAAACGGTTCAATGGGCGAGAAGTCCGGCGAATAAGGCGGCAGAAACATGAGTCGTGCACCCACTGCCTCAAGCGCCGTAATCACTTCCTCCGTCGCTTTATGTGTCGGACTATTATCGACGACAAGCACGGCCCCAGGCCAAAGGTTGGGGGCCACTCGACGGACGATATAAGCCTCAAAGGTCATGCTATCCATCGAGCCGAGAATCGTTAGCGGGGCAAGGGGGCCTCGCAGACTTAACGCGTTGACCAACGACACATTTTGCCCCCGCTTGGCCGGACGCTCCCCAACGGCACGCTGACCCTTGAGGGCACGAGCATACAATCGAATCATCGCTAAGTTAACCCCAGCCTCATCCATAAACACTAAGTTTTCTGCGGCGACGTCCCGGATCGCTTGCCAATACTCGACTCGGGCTTGTCGCACCCGTGCGCTCGCAGCTTCGGTCGCGTATAGCGTTTTTTTTTACGAGTCAGTTCAAGCTTCTGCACAATCCGCCCCATCGACGACCGACTCATCAAAATCG
The DNA here is from genome assembly GCF_050565655.1 of Nodosilinea sp. AN01ver1. Taxonomy (NCBI): domain Bacteria; kingdom Bacillati; phylum Cyanobacteriota; class Cyanophyceae; order Nodosilineales; family Nodosilineaceae; genus Nodosilinea; species Nodosilinea sp. AN01ver1. Next base: position 688 of record NZ_JBNXVS010000137.1, read on the forward strand.
AGGTTTCAGCGGCTAGACGGCCCCGCAGTTCGTCCAGAGTCGCATCGTTGTCCGCATCGACTAACGCCTTCACAAGCTTCAGTTGTTCCGCATTGAGTTTAGGTTGCACGCCACCCCCATGAGGCTTAGGCAAGATATCACCCGTTTCTCGAAGACGCTTGAGGAGCGTTTCTACAAAACTCTTCGACACGCCAAATCGCTGGGCTAGCTTGCGAACAGACACGTGCTCTGTAAAGTAAACGTCAATGATCTTTTCCCGGAAGTCAAGTGAGTAGGCTTTCATCACACTCTCCTAAAGGAAAACCAAGACTGTAGCGTGCGCAGTATTTCCTCTACTTTGATCGTACCTCGCCCATTCAGGAACCGCTATA
>NZ_JBNXVS010000138.1:0-1043 GCF_050565655.1 Nodosilinea sp. AN01ver1
AGATTCGGGCCGCAGAGGACCCAGAGTTTGAGACCTTCTACACCAAGAACATCTTGCTGAACGAAGGCATTCGGGCATGGATGGCCCCGACCGACCAGCCCCATGAGAAGTTTGTATTCCCCGAAGAAGTGTTGCCCCGTGGTAATGCCCTGTAGGGACTTAACAACTGTCAGCTTGAATCAGTCGATTCAGATAGTTCACAAGGAGAGGTGCTCAGCGCCTCTCTTTTTCTATCGGTCTTTCTCTCATGGGTCAAACCCTTGCCATGGGTTTGGTAAAATGCCTCGAAAGTTCGCCGGAGATAGGGTATCTACGCTACTGCTTTTGCCTACTCTGACTTTGAGTCTGAGACCCGCTTGCCTCTAGCCTCTGCTCAGGAAGTGATAAACGCGCGCTCCCTAAAGCGCAATACCCTGACTGAAAGACCTAAATCATCGCCCCAGAGTCAAACAAGTGCTCCTAGCGAAGAGAAGAGTAACGCTGACTCAGCCCACGCGCTCTCCCTGCAACCAGATAACTGCTTATAGAGAAGCCTTTGTCAGGTGACAAGCCTTTTCATCTGTTTAGTCAACAGGTCTGTAAACCAATGGTCCATGACCAAGATAGGCTATGCACCGCTGCTTGCCATTGAGAAAGAACGCTTTTGTCTGTCTGTATAACGAATGACAAGATCAGATTAAGAGAGTTGGAAACCCTCCAGCCCCTTCCTATTAACGAATTTGCAACACTATCTTTGCCGTACCGAGCGCTGCTCACACCCACAGGTGCAGCATCACGGGGAAATCTTTGTCCAAAGAAAAATTTTGTCCCGCTAGGACTTCCGCTTTCCTGAAGTGTTAAAACCCTTATTCACAAAGAGTTTCAACACCCGTCGAAGACATCAGCCAAAAGTGTTGACACTACCGAGAATCCACCCTATATTGATAAAGCGCCTGAGAAAAGCGGCTCAAATGCGTCGCTCACCGAGGGTTAGCAGCGAACCTCGACAACTACATAGTCTAGAAACAAAGCCAAGGTTCCTGTCAAGGATTAAATTGGTTTAA
>NZ_JBNXVS010000139.1:0-1016 GCF_050565655.1 Nodosilinea sp. AN01ver1
GCCTCCCTGTGGGAGCAGTTTTGCCAGTGGGTCACCAGCACCGAGAACCGCCTGTATGTAGGCTGGTTCGGCGTACTGATGATTCCCACGCTGCTAGCTGCTACCGCCTGCTTCGTAGTTGCGTTCATCGCCGCCCCTCCCGTCGACATCGACGGCATCCGTGAGCCCGTGGCTGGCTCTTTGATGTACGGCAACAACATCATCTCCGGTGCGGTTGTGCCCTCGTCTAACGCTATCGGTCTGCACTTCTACCCCATCTGGGAAGCCGCTTCCCTGGATGAGTGGCTGTACAACGGTGGCCCCTACCAGTTGGTGATTTTCCACTTCCTCATCGGCGTCTTCTGCTACATGGGTCGTGAGTGGGAACTGAGCTACCGCCTGGGCATGCGCCCCTGGATCTGCGTCGCCTACTCTGCCCCCGTGGCGGCTGCGACCGCTGTGTTCCTGATTTACCCCCTGGGCCAAGGTTCGTTCTCCGACGGCATGCCCCTGGGTATCTCGGGCACCTTCAACTTCATGCTGGTGTTCCAGGCAGAGCACAACATTCTGATGCACCCCTTCCACATGCTGGGTGTGGCCGGTGTGTTCGGTGGCTCCCTGTTTTCCGCCATGCACGGTTCACTGGTGACTTCTTCTCTGGTGCGTGAGACCACCGAGACCGAGTCTCAGAACTACGGCTACAAGTTTGGCCAAGAAGAAGAGACCTACAACATCGTTGCGGCCCACGGCTACTTCGGTCGTCTCATTTTCCAATACGCCAGCTTCAACAACAGCCGTTCGCTGCACTTCTTCCTGGGTGCGTGGCCTGTGATTGGCATCTGGTTCACCGCCCTCGGCATCAGCACGATGGCGTTCAACCTGAACGGGTTCAACTTCAACCAGTCCATCCTGGATTCTCAGGGACGAGTGATTGGCACCTGGGCTGACGTCATCAACCGGGCGAACCTGGGTATGGAAGTGATGCACGAGCGCAATGCTCACAACTTCCCCCTGGACCTGGCCACTGCTGAGGCTCC
>NZ_JBNXVS010000013.1:0-124250 GCF_050565655.1 Nodosilinea sp. AN01ver1
GCCCCTTGCTCTTCAGGGTCGATCTCCGGCAGGTTTGGCTCTGGACGTGGCTGTATCGTCATGCCCCTTATGCTACAAACTTTTGCCCCATTCCCAGTAGGTCAGCTTTGTTGCGGTGACTAATTACCATTTTGCTTTTTCTCAAGGGCGCAAGGTCTGCGTCCCCTGGGGCATGCGGTTCGGGTTTGAAATTAAATCAATGTTGAAGGTTCACTGAGCTGGCCAACTCTAACGCGATCAGATTGGGGCCTGGGGATGGGGCTCAAGTTCCAACCTCAGGTGGGGTGAACCGTCCGGTAGGAGATGGACGATTGGGTCAATCACGCTGTGGGACAGAAGTGCCAACTCTGAGTGGACGACAGGGCAGCGAAAGTTTCCTATATTGAACCCATACAAACGCAGGTTTCAGAAGATTTTTATTCTCTGAAATGGTCTGATATCAATTGCGACATTAAAGCTGGATAGGGTTTCAAATTAATATATCACTGGAGATAGTATTATGATGTCTGCTTCAGCAGTGGGCTGTGGTGAGCGCGAATTTCTAGAGCGCTCGGCCCAGATTAGTTCATTCGATAAAGCCTTGATTAATCAAGCCTTAACCACCGTTGCTCAGGAGGTGACAGAGTTATTGAGTCATTCTCATTTGAGCCACTCTGATCATGTCAACTATGTTGAGATGGTTATGATTCGGGCCGTGGAGCCAAAGTATAAAGAAATTATTGCGACGGCCTCCTTGACGCCCCGCGAACTGGAGGTGTTGCAGCTCATTGTCGATGGGCTCAGCAATTCTATGATTGCCAAAAAGCTCTACATTACAACAGGCACTGTCAAAAGCCATGTGCGAAATGTTCTAACTAAGCTCTGCGTGAGCGATCGCACCCAGGCTGCAATTCGAGCGCTGCGGTCTGGTCTGGTTCATTAAACCAAATCAGGGGTTAGTTGAGCTTGAACAGGAGTGAACCTATGAATATTCAGATTTTGTTAATTGATGCCAATATTCAGCGAGTTCAATTACTGGCATCACATTTGCTCAAATCATCAGAGTGCGATCTGGGCAGTCATATCTACCTTGCCGTAGCTTACAGCGGCGCAGAAGGCGTGATCTACGGGCATGAATTGCAGCCCGATCTGATTCTTTTGGGTGCGAGTCTGCCTGATTTTTCGGGCCTGGAGATTTGTCGTCAGCTGCGCTCAACGGGTAATCGGGTTCAGCTCATTTTGCTGGGCGCAAGCCAAAATATTGAAGATTGTGTTGCCGGTCTAGATGCTGGAGCCAATGATTATGTGTTTCCTCAGATTTCAATGGAAGAATTAATGGCCAGGGTGCGATCGCGCCTGCGCCGGGCCAGACTAGAAACTCAGCGCAATCGCCTGCATTTTGGCGAATTAATGCTCGATCGACTGACCCATGAGGTCTATCGTTATCGCTATGCGATCGCCCTTACGGCCAGAGAATTTTCTCTTCTAGAGTATTTTATGGAGCATCCGCAGCGGGTGATGACTCGCGATCAGATTCTTGAGCAGGTCTGGACTAAAAATTCTGATATTGACTCCAATGTTTTAGATGTCTATATCCGCTATCTCCGCGTGAAGCTAGAGCAGCATCAAATGCCCCGACTAATCCATACGGTGCGAAGTGTGGGGTATGTGCTTCGAGCACCTACCCCAAGACAGGCTTCACCCTTAAATCTAGTCAAATCTGATGTTCAGCCAGCCTTTTCAGTGGCAAGCTGAATAGCCACTGCTAACTTGCTAAAGGCAAGGGTTTGGGTTGTCAGTTTGTTTTACGGCTAATAGTCTCCAACTTTAGTTGGAATGCACACTCCAACTTTAGTTGGAGTGTTTTTACCTTTTTAGGAAGGACAGGCTCATCCATCTTTATGGGGTACAAAAACCTCAACTCAGAAGGGAAGACGGATTAGAGCAGGTTGTTTACAGTTAGCTCACATCAGCTACTTAAACGCCTACACAATGCATATTCCAGGTATTGACCATGACCCACCCCCTTAAGACCAAGCGTGCCCTCGTTACGGGTGGCAGTCGCGGCATTGGGGCTGCGATCGTCAAACAATTAGCGGCTGAAGGCGCTGATGTTGCCTTTACCTACGCCAGTTTCCCCGATTCGGCCAAAGCCGTCCTCCAGGCCGCACAAGATTTTGGCGTGCAGGCGATCGCCATTCAGACCGACAGCGCCGATGCCAGTGCGGTGGTCGCCGCTATTGAACAGACCGTGGACAAGTTAGGGGGTATCGATATCCTCGTCAATAGCGCTGGGGTGCTGGCGATCGCCCTCGTAGCATGACCATCAACAGCGTTCAACCCGGCCCGATCGCCACCGACATGAATCCTTCAGAGGGGAAAACGGCGGAAATGCTCAAAACCCATATCACTGTGGCCCGCTTCGGCACGGTCGAAGCGGTGGCGGGCATGGTCGCCTATCTAGCAGGGCGAGGGGAAATATTTTAACCAGACTAGCCAGCTATATATCCCCGGCAGCGCTCTCAATTTATTCAATCCACTTCAGATTGAGGACTGTACCGATGCCAAAAATTTTCGTGATAACCCACACCATCATTGCTGTGACAACTCCAGTTCTGGTGTTGCTCAACAGCCTGCTAATTACAGAAGCTTCCGTTACATCAGCTTTGGCGCAGCCTTTTTTGTCAATGTCATTTGATCAAAATCTAATACAGGTAAAAGACGAAAGTCTCCAGCGGTTTTTGGGAGAATCCTAGCTAACCTCATTGTCAAAAGCGTGTCTTATATAAATATTGGCGTTGAATCAAGTCAATACTGTTCCTTGTCGTTGTTTTGATTAAAACGAGCCACTTTTAAGCCAGTTAGCTTCGATTAAACCCTAACTAAAGGTGGAAGTGAAGACCATTAAATGAGCCAATTCTACTGGAACACGTTGTTAGTGATAGTGTGCAGCGTACTAGGCGTTTTAGAGCCCTCTCAACCCATCGTGGCCCAGGTGGTTTCTGACGACACGCTGCCCGCAGGGGAGCGATCGCAGGTTTCAGGCGATCCCAACTTTCAGGTGGATGGCGGGGCCAGGCGCGGGGGCAATTTGTTCCACAGTTTTAGTCAGCTTTCGGTGCCCACCGGAGGATCTATTTACTTCAACAACGCCGCCGATGTGCAGACCATTTTCAGCCGAGTTACGGGTGGTGCGGCCTCTAATATTGATGGATTAATTCGGGCGAACGGCACTGCCAACCTGTTTCTGCTCAACCCCAACGGCATTTTGTTTGGCCCTAATGGAGAATTGAATATAGGAGGATCTTTTGTAGCCACAACGGCCAACGACATCAATTTTGCCGATGGATTTCAGTACGGCGCTACCAACCCTCAAACAGCACCACTCTTAACCATAAGTGCTCCCATTGGTTTGCAGTTGGGAGAAAATTCGGGGCAGATTGAAGTGCAGGGAAACGGATATGACTTATCCGTTATTATCCCTATTTTTACCCCTTTGATTAGAGGGAGTGGTGCAGCAGGGTTGCAGGTGCCAGCAGGTCAGACTCTTGCTTTGATTGGGGGAGATGTAGACGTTGATGGAGCCACGCTGACGGCAGAACAAGGCCACATTGAGTTGGGCAGCGTGCGCGATGGACAAGTAAGCCTCAGGGCTATGACTTCTGGCTTTGCGTTTGCTTATCAAGGAAGCCAACGTTTTGGAAATATTCGTCTCTCGCAGCAGGCATTAGCAGATGCCAGCGGCGGCGGTGTGATTCAGGTGCAGGGAAATCAGGTGTCGCTGGCGGATGGCTCACTGCTGTTGATTCAAAATCAAGGGGTACAACCAGGGGGAAACATTCGTATCCAGGCTGCCTCTAGTCTCAATGTGAGTGGGGAAAGCCCAACGCAGAACATATTAAGTGGCTTACACAGTGAGACGACGGGCAGTGGTGGTGGGGCCAATATCGCTGTGTTGACGCCGATGTTGGTCGTTCAGGAAGGAGGAGAAATAGTGACGTATTCCTTCGGTTCTGGTAGAGGAGGGAATGTGACGGTTTCCGCCCCTAATAAAGTGCAAATCAGTGGAGTCTCGCCTTCTGGTATTAGCAACAGCCGTATTATTTCTTTCGCTCTCAGTTCTGGAACTGGGGGAGATATCACGCTATCAACTAGAGGGTTAATTATCGATAGCGGAGCAACCATATTAACCATAACTCCGACTGGGACGGGCCGCGGTGGAGATGTGGTGGTAGATGCTGCTGACTCTATAGCCATCAATGGTGCAAACATCATTGGTGCAAGTAGTGACACGATCAGTAGTTTGGGTACTTCTTCGGGGACTGGCGATGCTGGCAACTTGATTGTCAATACGCGAAGACTGACACTTAGCGAGGGCGGAAGCATTTTGACTTCCACTTTCTCAAATGGTGATGCGGGTAGTCTGACTATTAACGCGTTAGAGTCCGTGGACATAACCGGGAGAGCGCAGCTAACCATTCCCGTTTCCAGCCAGATTAGTTCGTCAGGATTTCTTTTTCCCTTCCCAGGACGAACCTTGACAGGAGGTGCCGGAGATATAGCCATCACCACCGGACACTTGAGCGTAACTGATGGTGCCAAAATCGATGTAAGCAATCAAGGGACAGGGGATGCTGGGACACTCCGGTTAGTTGCCAACTCTGTAGTTCTAGACGGGGGCGGTTCAATTACTGCGGCGACAGCCTCTGGCGAAGGCGGTAACCTTGACCTCAACGTGCGAAATTTTCTGCTGCTGCGAAACAACAGTTCGATCACCGCATCTGCTAGCGGCACAGGTAATGGTGGCAACATTGATATTAACGTAGGCTCAATCGTTGCCATTCCTAACGAAAATAGCGACATCCGTGCCAACTCAGTGAACGCTCGGGGCGGCAACGTCACCATTAATACGTCGGGCATTTTTGGCCTTCAGTTTCGCTCTCAGGAGACGCCTTTGAGCGATATCACCGCGACCGGAGCCAATTCGGCCTCCAGCGGCACGGTGCAGCTCAACATTAATCAGCTCGACCCCACCTTTGGCTTGGTTGAGCTACCAGATAACCTGATCGATCCATCTCGGCTGATTGCCCAGGGCTGTCTGGCCAGCCAGGGCAATTTCTTTGTGGTCACGGGGCGAGGTGGCCTGCCGCCTAACCCAGAACAGCAGCTGGATGACGATGCCGACTGGCAAGACCGCCGCCGGCTGGTGGCACGGTCAGCCTCGCTACCTGAGTTAGCCCCCTCTCCCACACCCACGTCCGATGGGCGACGCTCGACTTCACCCCTGATTGAAGCCACCGCATTGCAGATTGCCCCCAATGGAGCCGTTCGGCTCGTTGCCCCAGAGGCCGCTGTCCATGACCCAGTAGGTTTATCTATCGCCTGTCAGGGAGGCGAGTAGATGCATGAGACTCACCAGACGAGGCAAAACATATTTGGGGGATGCGGGCGATCGCCCATCCAGGCCCAGGCAAGATGGTTGAGATGGTTGCAGTTGGCGGCTTTAGGGTTTTTGCTAACCATTACCCTGCACGCCAATATGGCGATCGCTGAGCAGAATGCTGGCGGCGAACGATCGCTACCGCTCAATCAGCTGGTGCAGCAGGCCGAGGATTACTACCAGGCGGGTCAGCCGACGCAGGCGATCGCCCTCTGGCAGCAGGTCGTCACGGGCTACGAGCAGGCGGGTGATGCCCTCAATCGGGCGTTGATTCTAAGTTTTCTGGCCCAGGCCTTTGACGATTTAGCCCAGTGGACCGCCGCTAATGATGCCATCACGCAGGCGATGTCTCAGCTCAATGCGCTCCCCCCAGCCTCCAGTTCAGAGGCGGCAGGGGTGCGGGCGCAGGTGCTCACCATTCAGGGCCAGCTACAGCTTGATCAGGGGCTGGCCTCAGACGCATTGACCACCTGGCAGGCGGCGGAAGCAACCTACCGGGCCACCGATGATGCCGACGGCATCGTGGGTAGCCAGATCAATCAGGCCAGAGCCTTGCAGTCAGCCGGATTTTATCGGCAGGCCAGAGCCCTGCTAACCCGGGTCGAGCAATCCTTGCAGGTGCAGCCCGACTCGCCGCTAAAGGTGACGGGGTTGCGCAACCTGGGCAAGGTGTTGAGATGGGTGGGGGACCTGGGGCGATCGCGCCAGGTTTTAGAGCAGAGTTTGGCGATCGCCCGGCAGATTCCGTCAGCGCCCGCAGCCGACATCAGCGGCATTCTGCTCAGCCTGGGCAACACGGCGCGTGCCCAGGCAGACCCCGAGGGGGCCATGGCTTTTTACCAGCAGGCGGCGGCGATCGCGCCCTCCCCCGCAGCGGTGGCTCAAGCGCAGTTGGCCCAGCTCAGTCTTTTGGTGGAAGCCCAGCAGTGGGCTGAGGCTGAACGATTGGTATCGCCTATTCAGGCCCTTCTGAGCCGCTTGCCGTCCGGAAATTTGGCCGTTTATGGGCAAATTAATCTGGCCCAGAACGTGGTCAAGCTGAGCGGCAAAGCCGCCAGCGCCGCCGGAGAAACGCTGCCTCCCGAGCTGTTCAAAACCTCAGCTCAAGGCCTGGCCACAGCGGCTCAGTACGTTCACCAGGCGGGCAATACTCGGGCTGAATCCTATGCCCTGGGTACTCTGGGCAGCCTATATGAAACCACCCGCCAGTGGGACCAGGCTCAGGATTTGACCCAGCGGGCCCTGGAGCTGGCCATGGCCATGGGTGCCGCTGATATTGCCTACCAGTGGCAGTGGCAGCTGGGCCGCATCGGCTGTCGCGACACTCAGCCCTGCACCGGCCATGTGCCTCAGGCCACGGCGGCCTATGGGGACGCGGTTAAATCGCTGCAATCGCTGCGCAGCGATCTGGTGGCGATTAGTCAGGATGTGCAGTTTTCCTTCAGGGAGAGCGTGGAGCCGGTCTATCGCCAGTTTGTGGAACTGCTGCTGCAATCTGACACATCCAGCCCAGACCCAGTACCCAGTCAGGAAAATCTGAAACAGGCGCGGGAGGTGATCGAAGCGCTGCAGCTGGCCGAACTCGACAACTTCTTTCGGGAGGCCTGCGTGAATGCGCGCCCGGTTGGCATCGACCAGATTGATCCCCACGCCGCTGTGATTTACCCGATCATTCTGCCGAGCCAGCTGGCGGTGATTCTGGCGTTGCCCAACCAGCCGCTGCACTACCACAAAACCCAGCTCTCCCAGACGGAGGTTGAAGGCATTCTGACCGAAATGCGCCAGTCGCTCAGGCCGACCGCCTTTGTCGAAGACTGGCTGCCTGCCGCCCAGCGGGTCTACGATCTGCTGCTGCGCCCGATCGCCGATCAGCTCACGGCCAGCGGCATCACCACGCTGGTTTTTGTGCCCGATGGCCCGTTGCGAAACTTGCCCATGACCGCCCTCCACGACGGCGATCGCTACCTGGTTGAAACCTACAGCGTTGTGCTCACCCCTGGGCTACAGCTGCTGCAACCCCAGGCGCTGGAACGGCAGCGCCTGCGCCTGCTGTTGGCGGGGCTGAGTCAGGCCCGCGAGGGGTTTTCGGCCCTGCCCAACGTGGCGGTGGAAATTGACCAGATCAAGGCCGAACTGCCGGGCCAGGTGCTGCTGGATCAAGCTTTTACCAGTCAATCGTTTACCACTCAAGTAGAGTCTACCCCGGCCTCTGTGGTGCACCTGGCTACCCACGGTCAATTTAGCTCCAGGGCAGAAGACACGTTTATCTTGACCTGGAATGGCCGCATTGACGTGAAGCAGCTCGATCAGATCCTGCGCTTTCGCGAAGGCGATCGCACTCCGATTGAGCTGCTGGTGCTGAGCGCCTGCCAGACCGCTACAGGCGATCGCCGGGCCGCCCTGGGCATGGCCGGGGTGGCGGTGCGATCGGGGGCGCGCAGCACCCTGGCCTCGCTGTGGTCGGTGGGCGATCGCTCTACCGCCGCCCTGATGATTGAGTTTTACCGCCAGCTGGGGTTGCCCGGCGTCACCAAGGCCGAGGCCCTGCGCCGCGCCCAGGTTACCCTGCTGCACCAGGACGACTACCTCTCTCCCTACTATTGGGCACCGTTTATTCTGCTAGGAAATTGGCTATAAAACCATGATTAAGCTCCTCGTTTATAGGGCTCTCGTTTATGGGGCTGCCGCTGGCGTTCTCCTGGGGCTAGACCTGGGGACGAGGGTCAACGCCTCTCCCCAGCTTGGGGCCAACAATCCCTCAGCGGCCTTGACTGGGTCTCCCGTAGTCAGAGATACCCGCCTGAAGCAGAGCAACCCGCCGCCACCGCCGACCAATCCGGGCAGCTCGGCCCCAGGGGGACGCCGAGCTGCCGCCGCCTGTCCGCAAGACACCGCGACATCCTCCAGTTCAACGACTCCAACCCCCTTACTGACGGCGCTGAGCCCGATCGCGCAACCAGGCATCGCCCTAGTGACCCACCCCACCTTTCTGGTCTACGTGCCCACCACGAATGCTGAAAACGCAGAATTTAGTCTCCGCAATCAGGCTGGTCAGGGCCTTTATCGCACCACCGTGCCTCTGCCTACCACGCCCGGCATTGTCAGCATCAGCCTGCCCGCGCAGACCACTGCTTTAGAAGTAGGCAAGACCTATACCTGGACGTTTGCAATCATTTGCGACCCGACCGATCGCCTGGAAGATCAGTTTGTCACCGGCACCGTTCAGCGCCGCGATCTTGACCCGGCTCGGGCGGCGCAGCTAGAGCAGTCTTCCGCCAGCGATCGCCTGGCGCTATACCAGCAAGACGGCGTTTGGTACGATGCCCTCGCCCTTTTGCTGGAGCTACGGCGCACCGATCCAGAAGATACCAGCCTCACTACAACCTGGCATGAGCTGCTGCAATCGGGTGGAATCAATATACCTGGCGAAAGCGACTCGATTCCATAGTTAAGAATGCCGAAGTGCTGAAAGTTGAGGGTTGAGGTTTGAATTCAGCGGCTCACTCAAACTTCAAACCTCAAAATCAAACTTTAAAAACCTAACCTATTCAATTTCAGTTCCTCAACCATCTGCCTTGAGCGATCGCACTAGAGTTAGAGTCTATGTGGACAACCTTAAACCAGCATCTAAGACAATGGCGGCACTGGCGCGGCGTTTTTGTGACCGTTCCCAGTGTCGCCAGTGGCTTGCTGATTTTGCGTCTGGCCGGGGCCTTTCAGTTCATGGAATTGGTCGCTCTGGATCAGATGTTTCGGCTGCGTCCGCCGGAACCGGTAGACCCGCGCATCATTCTGGTCACGATTGATGAATCGGATGTCAAACAGCTGGGGCAGTGGCCCATGTCGGATGCCACCCTGGCGCAGACTCTGTTGCTCATCCAGCAGCAGCAGGCGAGCGTCGTGGGTCTCGATCTCTTTCGCGACCTCCCGGTCGAGCCTGGTCATTCAGAACTCACCCATGTTTTTGCCACCATGCCCAATCTCTTTGGCGTGGAGAAGGTGATCAAAACGGCCCAGGGGGAACGAATTCAGGCCCCCTCTGTGTTGAAGCAGAACGATCAGGTCACCGCCAGCGATCTGCTCTTAGACTCCGACAACCGCATTCGCCGCAGCCTGCTCTATCTGAGAACGCCAGACGATCGCTCGATCTTTACCCTGGGGGCACGGTTGGCCTTTGCCTATCTAGATCAGCAGGGCATCGAGCGGCAGCCCCTGACCCCCGATCAGATGACGTTTCGGCTGGGGCGGGCCACCTTCACTCCCTTAACCTCCAATGCGGGGGGGTATGTAGGTATGGATGCGGGGGGGTATCAAATCCTGGCCAATTTTCCTCGATTTCGCCATGGGTTCCCCACGATTTCGCTCACGGATTTGCTCCAGGGCAACGTGCCGCCGAATTTAATACGCGATCGCATTGTTCTGATTGGGCTCACCGCAGAGAGCATCGAAGACAGGTTTTTCACGGCGTACACGACCGATACCCTGACGGCCCCGGCTGGGGTTGAGGTGCATGCGCTGCTCACCAGTCAATTGCTCAGCGCCGCCCTGGAGGGTCGCCCGCTGCTGCGGGTCTGGCCAGACCTGCTGGAGTGGCTGTGGATTATCGCTTGGTCAGCGATCGGAGCCGTGATCGGCTGGACCTCTTCATCCCCACGTCAGACCGTTCTGCGGGTGGTGGTGCTGGGGGGGGCGCTGCTGGGGGTCGCCTACGCCATGTTTCTGGTCGGCTGGTGGGTTGTTGTGGTGCCGTCGCTGTTGGCCTTAGTCGGCGCGGCGATTTCTAGCCATAGCTACCTGCTGTGGGACAACTTCAACGACTATGCCCGCACCCTGGAGCACAAAGTAGATGAACGCACCCTGACCCTACAGCAGGAAATTGTTGAGCGTCAGCAGGCCGAACGCGACCTGGGGGAGAGCGAAGCCCGGTTTCGCCAGCTGGCAGAGGCCGCTGTAGAGGCCGTCGTCGTCATGGAGCAGGCGCACATTCTAGATGTCAATGCCGCCTTTACTCGGATGTTTGGCTACGCGCTGGCTGAGGCCGTAGGTATGCCGGTGGGCGATCTGGTGGTTGCAGACGATCGCGACCGGGTGATCCAGCAGCTGCAAGCCGGGGATGAAGGATTTCAGGAGACTACCTGTCTACGCAACGATGGCACCACCTTTCCCGCCGAGCTGCGGGTCAAGGGGGCAACCTACCGGGAGCGGAGGGTTAAAATCGCTTCAATTTACGACATCAGCGATCGCAAAAAAGCCGAGGCTGCCTCAATTCTGGACGAGCGCAACCGGATGGCGCGCGAAATTCACGATACCCTGGCCCAGTCGTTTACCGGCATTTTGCTTCAGGTTGGAGCCGCCACGCAGGTGGTGGCAGACGATTCGGATGCGACCCTGCTCCACCTAGACATGATTGATGCACTGGCCCGCACAGGGTTGATGGAGGCGCGGCGTTCGGTCACCGCCCTGCGGCCCCAACTGTTAGAAGATGGCAATTTGCGCAGTGCCATTCAAAGTCTGGTGGCTCAAATGCAAACGACGGTCGACGCTAAGCTGACCTACACCATGAAGGGTACGGCCTACCCTTTATCTATCGATGTTGAAAATAACCTGCTGCGCATTGGGCAAGAAGCCCTCACCAATGCCGTCAAATATGCAAATGCTAGCGAAATTCGAATTTCGCTATTGTATGAAGCTGATCAATGTAGTCTGCATATTAAGGATGATGGAGAGGGCTTCGGCGTGGGCAGTCTTCCTACCACAGGCGGCTTTGGTCTATTGGGTATGAGCGAACGGGCCGAGCGTATAGGTGCCCAGCTAACGATTCAAAGCCAGCCCGGGCAGGGCACCGAAATTGTTGTCATAGTCAATCCATCGTCGGCCCCTCAATCGTGATTTCTAACCAGGCTAAGAGAATGCCATAGATCTACTAGATAATCGTTTCAGGGCTTTTATGCCTATCCAGAGGAATTCTATGGTTACTCTACCGGGTATCACCATCCAGGCCAAGATCTATGAAAGCTCTAATTCCCTGGTGTATCGCGGTACGCGAGAGGATGGGCTGCCGATTATCGCCAAACTGCTTAAGCAAGAGTATCCCTCTGCCCAAGAAATAGCCCGCTACCGACAGGAATACGACATCACTCGTTCCCTCAATCTGCCAGGAGTTGTCAGGGCCTACGGTCAACAAACCTATCAGCGCACCCCTGCCATTTTGCTAGAAGATTTTGGCGGCGAATCGCTAGAGCAATGGCGGCAGCAACGCCCAGACGTTTACCCGATGCCCCTACCGCTATTTCTATCCCTCGCCGTTAATCTAGTGGATAGTCTAGGCAGCATTCATAACGCCACTATTATTCATAAAGATATTAACCCCAGCAATATTGTCTTTAATTCCGATACGGGGGTTGTAAAAATTATTGACTTTGGCATTGCCACCCGCTTTAACCGCACCAATCCAACCTTCAAAAGCCCCCACGGGTTAGAAGGGACGCTCGCCTACCTGTCGCCGGAGCAAACCGGGCGCATGAACCGGGCGATCGACTATCGCACTGATTTTTACTCCCTTGGCGTGACGTTCTATGAGCTGCTGACCGGGCAATTGCCGTTTCTCACAACAGACATTCTTGAACTGGTCCACTGCCATATTGCCAAGTCGCCCATACCGCCCCAGGATTTGAATGCAGCAATCCCTGAAGCTGTTGCAGCCATCATTTTGAAATTGATGGCAAAGAATGCCGAGGATCGCTATCAGAGCGCTTGGGGCATCAAGGCAGATTTAGAAGACTGTGCCGAGCAGCTAAAAACAAGGGGGCAAATCAATGCCTTTCCCCTGGGTCGGCAAGAGGTTGCTGATCAGTTGCAGATTCCTCAAAAACTCTACGGGCGGGAGGAAGAGATCGCGGCATTAGTCGCGGCGTTTGAGCGGGTCGCAGGCCGTTCTGCGTCGCCAGATTTGACGTCTGACTTAGAAGATTCAGCTCAAACCTTGAGCCCTACCACTCAACCTTCAAAACTAGAAATTATGCTGGTTTCTGGCCCGGCGGGGGTTGGTAAATCAGCCTTAGTCCAGGAGCTTTACAAAGCTATCACCGCCAGGCGCGGCTATTTTATCGCTGGCAAGTTTGACCAGCTCCAGCGCAATGCTCCCTACAGTGCGATCGCAGATGCCCTCAGAAATCTGGTGCAGCACCTGCTGGGCGAACCTGATCAGCAGGTGCAAAAATGGCGATCGCAACTTCTGGCTGGCCTGGGCAGCAACGGACAACTCATCATTGATGTCATTCCAGAAGTCGAACTAATTATTGGCAAGCAATCCCTCGCACCAGAAGTTGGGCCAACTGAAGCTCAAAATCGCTTCAATCAAGTTTTTCAGCAATTCATTCGGGTGTTTTGTTCTGATGGGCATCCGCTTGTGGTCTTCCTGGATGATTTGCAGTGGATCGACTCAGCTACGATTCAGTTGATTGAACTGATGCGGCTAGATGAGCAAACTCAATCTCTGTTTTTGATTGGAGCCTATCGAAATAATGAAGTGAGTCCAACTCATCCACTCGCATTAATGCTGGAGAGACTACGAACTCAAGGAACAATACTTCAGGAGATTATCCTGGAGCCTTTAACACTGATGCCGTTAACTCAATTGATTGCCGAGACAATACATCAAGATGTTAATACGGCTCATACCTTGACTGAGCTAGTGCGGCATAAAACCGAGGGAAATCCCTTCTTTGTGGGTGAATTTTTACAATTCCTGTATAGTGAAAATTTATTGAGCTTTGATGCAGATGACTTGAATTGGCAGTGGAGCCTTGCTCAGATTCAAGCTCACAATGTCACCAACAATGTGGTGGAGTTGCTGCTGATCAAGCTGAAGAAATTACCAGAGGTGACGCAACAGCTTCTTCAATTGGCCGCATGCATCGGGGCTGAATTTGATTTAGAAACGTTAGCGATTGCATGTGAACGATCGCCTAAAACGGTTTTTCAGGATTTATTAATAGCGATACAATCCGGATTCATTCAACCTGTCTCTGAACTAAGCGAGGACTTGTTAGTTCAAGATTATAAGTTCTTGCACGATCGCGTGCAGCAAGCGGCCTATGCTTTAATCGATGGGTTGCAAAAGCAAATTGCTCATCTCCAAATTGGTCGCAATCTTTTCAAAAAAATGCTGTCAGAACGACTGTCAGAGCGGCTGTTTGAAATCGTGGATCATCTCAATCATGGGATTGAACTAGTTACTGATCAGACTGAACGAGATGAAATCGCTCAACTGAATTTGAGGGCGGCACAGAAGGCAAAAGGTGCGATCGCCTACAGTGTAGCTCAAACCTATTTGACCAGCGCCAGATCCTGGCTGCCAACCTCTAGCTGGCAAACAAACTATGATCTGACGTTGAGTATATATCTGGAAACCACAGAAGTTGCGTATTTGTGTGGCGAAGAGGTTGAGAGCTTATTCTATTTGCCAGAGATAACCGAGTCGGCTCAAGCTGTTGAAAATGCAGCCCTGGTAGAGAGCTATTTGATCCGACTAACGGGCACGCCGCTTCAACCTTTGTACTATTTCTACGATGCTCTAGCAAGACTCGCAATATATTCTGAAAGCAGCGCTCAAGTCCAGGATCAAATCCTTGAGAGAGTTGCAGTTAGCCTGGCAAAAATGAAGCAGTGGGCCTATGATGCGCCCATGAACCATTTGCATAAATATCATCTGGTGGAGGCAGAGAAAGCGCGAGTGTTGGGTCAGCTGCTGGAGGCTGAAGAGTTCTACGAGCAGGCAATTCAGGGAGCTAGAGATCATGAGTATCTACAAGAAGAAGCTTTAGCCTATGAATTAGCCGCCAAGTTTTACCTGTCTCGCGGCAGAGAAAAATTTGCTCAAACCTACATGAAAGAAGCCCACTATTGCTACGAACGCTGGGGAGCAATGGCAAAGAGGAAGGATTTGGAAACTCGCTACCCTCAGTTCTTTGCTCAAGCCTCAGGTCAGCTTGAAGTGCCAATATTTGATCCCTCCAGAACGACCTCTAATCACTTAGACGATACGTTTGATCTGGCCGCAGTCTTAAAAGCATCCCAGGCGATTTCGAGCGAAATTGAGCTGGATCAACTACTCCACTCCTTAATGCAGATCTTGATCGAGACTGCTGGAGCACAAACTGGCTGTCTACTCCTGGAAAACTCAGGAGAATGGGTGATTGAAGCGGCTTGTGAGCTCAATGATGGTGGTAAGGTCTGTGCGATCCAGGTGCTGCAATCGATTTCAGTGGCTAATCATTTACCTGAGTCCGTAATTCAATATGTGATTCGGACGCAGGAATCAGTGATCTTGAATGATGCAGCCCATGAAGGAAATTTCGTCGATGATCCCTACATTCAGCACCACCAAACTCAATCCTTGCTCTGTTTGCCGCTGCTAAATCAGAGCAAACTCGTTGGGGTGCTTTATCTAGAAAATCAGCTAACAGCGGGAGCATTCACTCCCGATCGCTCGCAAGTGTTGAACTTGCTCTCCACTCAGGCGGCGATCGCGATTGCAAATGCCAAACTTTACTCAAGGCTGCGCGCTAGCGAAAGTCAAATGGCTCAATTTCTAGAAGCGATTCCGGTGGGAATTGCCATCCTTGATGCGACAGGTCACCCCTACTATGTCAATCAGCAAGGAATCGAGCTATTGGGTAAAGGGGTTGATCCTGCCGCGACGCCGGAGCAACTTTCAGAAGTTTATCAACTCTATGTGACGGGAACAGATCAAATTTATCCATCAGAGAGACTGCCCATTATTCGAGCGTTGAGTGGCGAACGCACCAGGACTGATGATGCCGATATTCACCAGAACAACGCAATTATTCCCGCTGAAGCCTGGGGCACCCCCGTCTTTGATGAACAGGGCAATGTCGTGTATGCGATCGCCGCCTTTCAAGACATCACGGAGCGGAAACAAGCAGAACACCTCTTAGCAAATTACAACCGCACTTTGGAACAGGAGGTTGCGGAACGAACAGCGGCGTTACAGCAAAGTGAAGCAGAACTGCGCGCTCGTGAACAGGAATTGCGGCTCATTACAGACGCTCTCCCGGTTGGTATTGGTTACATTGATGCCGAGCAACGCCACCGCTTCGTTAACCATACCTATGAGATTTGGCGCAACTGTAGTCGAGATGAAATTTTAGGCAAGTCGATTCGTGAACTGGTAGATCATACGTCGTATCAAGTATTAGAACCCTATGTTAATCAGGCTTTAGCAGGACAAACAACAACTTTTGAAGCAGAAATACTCCTGCCAACAGGCAAAAAGTATCTGAGTACAACCTTAATTCCCGATTTTAACGTCAATGCTCAAGTGATCGGGTTCTATGCCCTCAACACAGACATTGGCGATCGCAAGCGCGCTGAAGCAGCGTCAATTTTAGAGGAACGTAACCGCATGGCGCGAGAAATTCACGATACGCTGGCCCAGTCTTTCACCGGCATTTTGGTTCAGATCAGCGCCGCCACGCAGGTGCTCACCGACGATCTACAGGCGACTCAGACCCATCTGGAAATCATAGATGAACTGGCTCGCACTGGACTGGCTGAAGCGCGGCGATCAGTGGTCGCTCTGCGCCCCCAACTTCTAGAGGAGGGCGATTTAAGCAGCGCTCTGCATCGTTTAGTGACTCAAATGAGAGCGACCGCCGACACTGCCTTGATCTATGACGTTTACGGCACAGCCTATCCCCTCCCCACTGAGATCGAAAATCACCTGCTGCGGATAGGACAGGAAGCTCTGACCAATGCGGTCAAATACGCCAGTGCCCGTGAAATTCGGATTGAATTACGGTACGAAGATGGCCAATGTCGCTTGCGGATTCAAGACGACGGCATTGGTTTCAGGATGGATAGCCTGCCAGCGGAAGGGGGCTTTGGCCTGCTGGGCATGAGTGAGCGGGCCGAGCAGATGGGTGCACAACTGACGATTCAGAGTCAGCCGGGGCAGGGCACCGAAATTGTTGTTGTGTTTTCCCAAGAGCGAGCATCATGATAGACCCATCCAGTTCGATTCGCATTTTGATTGCCGACGATCATTCCATCGTCAGGCAGGGGTTGGCGACCATCATCAACCGGGTTCCAGAGATGACGGTGGTGGCCCAGGCCGAAGACGGACAGCAGGCGATCGCCCTCTTTCGAGAACACCAGCCCGATGTGACGCTGATGGATCTGCGAATGCCGCAGATGACTGGAGTAGAGGCGATCGCTGCGATCTGCACCGAATTTAAGCAGGCGCGAGTGATTGTGCTGACCACCTACGACAGCGATGAAGATATCTATCGCGGTTTGCAGGCCGGTGCCCAGGGCTACCTGCTCAAGGATGCTAAGCCCGACGAACTGCTCAAGGCGATTCGCACGATTTATAGCGGTCAGAAGTACGTGCCGCCAGAGGTGGGGGCTAAGCTGGTGCAGCGGATGAGCAATCCAGAGCTGAGTGAGCGAGAGCTAGAGGTACTCCGCTCGATGGCGCAGGGGATGAGCAATCTAGAGATTGGCACCGCCTTATGTATTGGTGAAAGCACCGTTAAGTCCCACGTCAATCGCATCTTAAGCAAACTGGGTGTCAACGATCGCACCCAGGCGGTGATTGTAGCGGTTAAACGCGGCATTGTCAGTCTCTAGCGGTCACTGAGGTTGATAGCAGATTCCAACTCAAGTTGGAGTTCCCCATCCGGTGGGAGATGGATGGGGCTATCAATCTGGTTAGGGGGTAAAAGTAGCAACTCTGAGTGGGCGACAGGTCAGCGGTCAGCCCCTATATTGAACCCAGTGGATGAACACCGATTCTCTCAGGTCCAGCTATAAATGAATCTTTTTGTAGGGGCACAAATTTTGCCCTCGGCATAGTATTTGTAGCTTTGTTGAAGAGAATTATTGTCCTATCTCTATCGAATACTTCTCAAAAGAATTCGATAGAGAGAGCAACTGGCTTGAGCATGGCGGGGAGGATGAGGCTCTGAAAGAAGATGGGGATGCGATCGCCAGCTACATTTCGCAGTTTTTGACCGCCCGCCTGCAACCCGTCCCAGTCTGACAGGCGCGAACCGGCAGTCGGTTTATGACTCGCTCTCACACCGTTTCGATCAATTGTTCGACTAATTGATCGCGTTTAGTGATTTCGATTCAACAGATTTTCACTTTCACTAACTAGAGGAAACCACAATGATTAGTCAAGCTAAGTCCCAAGCAATCCGTACTCAAGACGTTGCTACAGATTCCCGTCTTACCAGCGAAGTGAAAGCATTCTTAAACATGCTGAACTCAGACGATGGGCCACCGTTAGAGGCCATGACTCCCCTGGAAGCGCGTCAGGTGTTGGTGGATGCACAGGCGTCTGTTGACGTTGATCTGTCAGGCATTGACGAGTCTGAAAAAACAATTACCGCCGATGGATATTCGATTGTGCTCAACATCGTCCGACCTGAGGGCGTTCAAGGAATTTTGCCTGTATTCATCTTCATTCACGGTGGCGGCTGGGTACTGGGCGATTACCCGACGCACAAGCGCATGGTGCGCGATCTGGTCGTGCTGTCGGGGTTTTCAGGGGTTTTTGTCAACTACACGCGCACGCCCGATGCCCAGTATCCCCAGGCGATTAATGAGATTTATGCGGCGACCAAATGGGTGGCTGAGCATGGCGCAGAAATCGGGGTTGACGGCAGCAATCTGGCCGTGGTCGGCAACAGCGTCGGCGGCAATATGACAGCAGTTACGACGCTAATGGCCAAGGCCAGCGGCGGGCCAAACATTAAGCTGCAAATCATGATGTGGCCGATTGTAGACGCCAATTTTGAAACAGAATCGTATCAACAATTTGGTGAAAACCGCTTCTTGACCACACCGCTGATGAAGTGGATGTATGACATGTATATCGCTGACCCTGAAAAGCGCAAAGACATCTATGCTTCGCCCCTCCAGGCAACAGTCGAACAACTGAAAGGATTGCCCCCGGCCCTCATTCAGATTGCCGAAAGCGATGTTTTGCGAGATGAGGGGGAAGCCTACGGACGCAAACTCAACGAAGCCGGAGTCCCTGTTACAACGGTGCGCTACAACGGCATGATTCATGACTTTGGCCTGCTGAATGGGTTAGCGGAAATTCCGGCAGTGCGATCGCTCTTCGTTCAAGCGGCAGCCGAACTGAAAAAGCATCTGCAATAGAAAATTATTGTCCCATCCGTATTACTCGCAGGTTGGGTGGCGCGGCAGCAAAACCCAACAAGACTATCTTTAGTGTTGGGTTCCACTGCGTTTCACCCAACCTACCTCTAGCTTTTGTGTTGTCAGGTTTCGGCTGAGTCCTCTACAAATATGGAGTTGAATCGTGAAAGCATCATCAACAATGCGTGCGTTGATTGTCGATGATTTTCAAACGGCGTCATTTCGCAACGCCGAGATCCCACGACCAGAGCCTGATGACAATCAAGTCTTAGTCCGGATTAAGGCCAGTGGCGTTAACCCGCTCGACAGCAAAATCCGCACCGGCAAAGCGCCCCATGCAAAGCCCGTTCTCCCTGCCGTATTGGGCACTGATCTGGCTGGAATCGTTGAAGCCGTGGGGCGAAATGTCACCGCGTTTCAGGTTGGCGATCACGTCTATGGGCTAACCGGTGGCGTGGGTGGGCTGCAAGGTTCATTGGCTGAATTTGCGGCGGTCGATGCTGATCTGCTCGCCAAAGCACCCGCCAACCTGACCTTGCGGGAGGCAGCTGCCCTACCGCTCGTGTTTTTAACCGCGTGGGAAGGGCTGGTTGATCGAGCAAACGTGCATCAGGGGCAAACCGTTCTGGTGCTGGGTGGGGCAGGCGGGGTCGGCCATGTTGCGGTGCAAATTGCCAAGGCGCGGGGTGCCACTGTGTTTGCAACCGCGTCGGCGGCAAAACATGACTTAGTGCAACAGCTGGGTGCTGTGCCCATCGACTATCGCACCACTGCGATCGAGCAGATTGTGCAGCAGTTTACAGCCGGGCAGGGGTTTGATGTGGTCTATGACACCGTGGGTAGCGCCACGTTGGACGACGCATTTCAGGCTGTCTGTCGCTACGGTCACGTCGTCAGCAGCTACGGTTGGGGAGCCCATTCCCTGATGCCCCTTTCGCGGAAGGGGGCCACGTATTCTGGCGTGTTTGTCCTGCTGCCGCTATTGACGGGCATGGGTCGCGCCCATCATGGGGAGATTTTGCGTCAAGCGACTCAGTGGGTAGACGCGAATCTATTGCGTCCGGTGGTTGATCCGCGTCAGTTCACGTTAGATACAGCCCTGGCTGCCCACGAAGCGGCGGAGCAAGGCACAGCGATTAGCAAAATCGTGATTGATTTGTAGCCCAGATCTATAGCTCACATTCACTGCGAATCTTGTTTGCAATCTCAACGCTTATGAACAAGCTATAGGGTAAAGGCGCAGTGGGGCTTCTATTATCCTGAATGCCTCGATCATATCAATCAAAGGTACTCTAACGTTCAGTGTTTGTAGTGCAATCAAAGTCGGCACACTGGATGAGATGGCCAAAGCTGTGGCTTTTCTCGCGTCAGACGGCAGCAGCTTTGTCAACGGCATTGAGCTATTTTTTGGTAGCGGCATAGCGCAGATTTGAAACGTAAAAAGCAGAGAGCGAACAGCTTTTTGCCAAGATTGAGTAGGGATTTTGCAAGCCTGATATCCGATCAACAATGTCAGATTTCGTGGATTTTTGGGATGGAGCTTTAGCCCTAGAATTATCAAGAACCCTGGCAAAAGGAGAAAATATGAATCTTCACCAACTCACAGCGCTTGAAGACATTCGTCAGGCCAAAGCACGCTATTGCCGATTCATAGATTTGAAGCAGTGGGACAACCTCAAAAACTTATTTACGCCGACTGTGAATCTTACTTTTTATGGGGTTCAAGGAGAGCTGTTATACCAATTTACAGATCTTCAAATTTTTATTGACCAAACAGCAGCCATGTTAGACAACGCTCAGACTATCCATCAGGTTCATAACCCTGAAATTCAATTGACTTCGGAAACGACAGCACAAACGATCTGGTCAATGGAGGACTGGATTACTTATCCCGAAGATGTAAACGGGCTTTTCAAAACGCTTCATGGATTTGGACATTATTATGAAACGCTCGAATTTAGGAAGGGCTGCTGGCTCACCACGACACTCAGCTTAAAAAGAACCATTCTAACTATTGCCTGAGCGGCAAAAGGAAAAAATGTTGCCGAAAATGAAAGCGGTCATTATGACTAAACCCGGCGGTCCTGAGGTGTTGACCTACACAGAAGTCGATATGCCGCGTATTGAGCATCCAACCGATGTACTCGTGGCAATCAAAGCGGCAGGCGTTAATCCAGGCGATTGTCAAAACAGAAAGTTCGGGGTTCCTGCCTATGCAGCAGGGAAAGGGAAACAGGGCTTTAGCATTCTGGGGATGGACGGAGTTGGCGTCGTTAAGGCAGTGGGAACAGGCGTCACGCACATCAAGCCGGGTGATGAAGTGTGGTATTACGACGGCGGCTACGCAGATAAACACGGTAGCTACGCGCAATATAAGGTCGTTAATAGTCATTATCTAGCCCCCAAGCCGAAGTCGATCGATTATGTAACAGCCGCAGCGTTACCCGTCGTCGCCCTAACCGCATGGGAGGCAGTAGTCGAACGCGCAAACGTACAATCCGGGGACTTTGTATTGGTACATGGCGGTGCTGGTGGACTCGGGCATATCAGCATTCAGCTGGTGTTAAATCGCGGTGGACGTGTGGCGACGACAGTCACTGGTACTGCAAAAGAAAAATTAGTACGTGCACTAGGCGCTGAAGTGCTTATTGACTATAAAAAAGAGAATGTGAAGCAGGCGCTAATTAACTGGACAGGCAAAGACGGTGCAGATGTTGTGTTTGACTACGTTGGTCATGAAAATTTTGCCAACAGCATCGACCTGGTTGCGCCGTATGGAACGCTCGTCAATACAGTCGTCTCTGATTGGCCTAGTGGGACTAATCTCGTGGCTGAATATAAAAATTTGAGCATCAAGTTCGTCAATATCGGTCTGCCGCAAGTGTCTAAAAACCATGAATTTCGACTTCGCCAAACGCAGGTTTTGAAAGAAATTTCACGACTTGTCGATGCCGGCCAATTGCAGGTTCACCTCGACCGAATTTTTCCACTGCAACAAGTAGCAGAAGCGCAGCGATCGCTAGAGGCTGGTGAAATCATTGGGCGCGTTGTCATTGAAATATAATGAGGAGTTAGGATGAAAAACGGAAAAATCGGCGTGGGTATCATTGGTGTCCATCCTTCGCGTGGATGGGCAATGACCGCACATCTACCCGCATTGAAAGCATCACCCGACTTTGAAGTTGTTGCATTAACGAATTTAGATCCAGATATCGCGAGCAAAGCAGCGCTCAAATTTAATGTTCCTTACGCCTTCCAACTTCACGAAGATCTATTGGCTTGTCCGGATGTGGACTGGGTTGTCGTTACGGTCAAAGTGCCATATCACTTTGAATTAGTGAGTGCCGCAATCCGGTCTGGAAAATCGGTTTATTGCGAATGGCCTTTAGGCAACGGGCTGCAAGAGGCAGTAGAACTAGAGCAACTCGCTCAAAAATATAAGGTTCAGACGGTAGTGGGATTACAGTCTCGCACAACGCCAGAGGTGAATTTCATTCGGGACTTAATTCGTGACGGCTACGTTGGTGAGGTTCTGTCCGTTTCACTAATTGGTTCGGGGATGATCGGCGGAGCCATGATTCCTGAACAATTTGTTTACACGTTGAATTCGAAGAATGGCGCTGGCATGATAAATGTTGCCTTTGCCCATGTAATCGATACTGTCAGCTACATGCTGGACTCGGGCATCATTGAGGTGGTGGCAACCTTAGATAGTCGGAGAAAGACTGCACAAATTATTGAAACAGAAGCGATCGTGGCGATCGAAACGCCAGATCAAATTGCCGTTAGCGGCAAGATGAAAAGCGGTTCTGTGATTTCTGCCCATTTTCGAGGAGGGTTATCACGTGGCAGCAATTTCAGATTGGAAATTAATGGAACGCAGGGCGATCTAATCCTTACTAGTTCGCTTGGATATCCTGGACTGGGTGAAACAAAGGTTCAAGGTGCTCAAGGTAAAGCCGCCGCTGTGCAAGATATCAAAATGCCGCAAAACTACAAGACGGTAGATGCAGACCTTGAAATTATGGCAACGACTGTTGCTAGTAACTACGCCCTGCTCGCTGCCGACCTTAAAAATGGGACAAAAACAGTACCTACATTTGCAGATGCTGTCAAGTTACACCGTCTTATTTTTGCAGTTGAACAATCGGCTGCAACAGGTAATAGGCAGCACCTCTAGAATTGCCGCGACAGATCGACTAAGGGCTGTCTGTCAATTACAAGAAACAGCATTGTCTTTTTTTTGATTTCCGATTCAGCCGATATCACAAAAGAAAAATTAGCTATTTCAGGTGAGTTTTAGTCTAGAAAACTATGAACATCAGCAATTAAGGAGACATGGCATGAATATCAACAAGAATGATACCGCCGTAGTTGTAATTGACCCACAAAACGATGTTTTAAGTGAAAAGGGAGTTTCCTGGCACTTAGTGGGCAACAGTGTGAAGGAGAACAAAACCGTTGAGAACATTGAGCGCATCTTTAAAGCCGCAAAGCAAAATGACTTTGAGGTTTTTATCTCTCCCCACTACTACTATCCCACCGATTATGGCTGGAACTTTGCTGGAACTGTAGAGCACATGATGCTAGATATCAAAGAGTTCGATCGCAAGGGCGCGTTGAGCCTTGACGGTTTCTTAGGATCGGGTGCTGATTGGCTCGATCGCTACAAACCGTTCATTGAGGATGGCAAGACGATCGTCGTGAGTCCTCATAAAGTTTACGGACCGCAGACTAACGATCTTGTTTTGCAGCTGCGAAAGCGCAATATCAGCAAAGTCATTCTGCTAGGAATGCTGGCAAATCTTTGTGTTGAAGCTCACCTGCGAGACTTAATCGAACAGGGCTTTGAGGTACTCATCGTTAAGGATGCAACAGCTGCTCCCCATCATCCAGAGCTGGGCGATGGCTATAAGGCTGCGTTGATCAACTTTGGCTATCTTGCTAACGCCGTTTTGTCTACAGACGACGTTCTCAAAGCCCTAGCCTAAGCATCGCAGAAATTTAAACTTTATCATCAATGAAGAAACCATGAATAAAAAATGTCCCAATCCATCTCCCAGCAAACGACAGAATCTCAAAGGTACTAGCTCAGAAATAAGAAATCCCAGTCGTGAGGTAGCAGAAAACCAAACTGAATTGGCACTCGAAGAATTACTCAATGCTGAAGATCTTTCGCACGTTGTCGGTGGGGCGCATGATGAGTCTGCTCATGTAGAGAGCCAAACAGTTTTATCCCCTCCCAGAAGGAACGATAGCCCCTTTGAACCATCTCCGACCTATCCACCTGTACCGAATACAGGTATCCCTCCGGGCCATTCACCTGGGGAGTAACGCTATGGTTTTGACTGAAATTAACGGCATTATTAATCAGCCCAGTCCGTATTCAGTGTCTGAAACCCTCGATCGCCTGGTCACTGTTTTACAGGCAAAAGGCATCACTATTTTTGCCCGCATTGATCAAAAGATAGAAGCTGAAAAACTTGAGTTAAGCCTGCACCCGACCCAGCTATTGTTATGCGGTAGCCCCCAGACAGGGACGCCATTAATGGTCGCAGAACCAGCGATCGCCCCCGAATTACCCCTAAAAGTACTGGCCTGGGAAGCGGCGAACGGTAACGTATGGCTGAGCTACAACGATTTCCTTTACCTACAGCAGTGGTTCTCGCTATCGGATGAGCAGTGAAAAATATTGCGGTGATTGCGCCATTAATTCATCAGGCGTTTCTCTAAGCGCTCTTTATCGATTAGTAGGTCGAAAAAGCCACCGATTTAATCAAGGAAAGTTCTACCAGTCAAGCTATTCCCGCCCAATACAGCATTCAAAACTCAACTTATTCATTGATTTAGAAACCTGTGATAGAGCTTTGAGCGATCGCAAATCCCACACGTGGTGAGCTTTATCTGCTGATATCAAATAATAGCAAACAGAATAACCCAATATTTGAAAAGAGGATCTAATGGCACAGATCACAACACCATTTGGGCGGCATTCCACTGCCGCTGAAGTAGTAGAAGGAAACAATCTTTCTGGCAAACGAGCGATCGTCACGGGGGCCGCTTCAGGGATTGGCATTGAGACGGCACGGGCACTGGCTCAAACTGGAGCTGAAGTTACTCTGGCGGTACGTAACACTGCTGCCGGGGCGACGACAGCGGCTGATATCACCACCACCACAGGGAATGAGAATATTCATGTTGCCCCTCTTGATTTGGCTGACCAAGCCTCTATTGCCGCGTTTATTGCCGCGTGGTATGGCCCGCTGCACATCCTAGTTAATAACGCAGGGGTAATGGCATTGCCCGAACAGTACACCCCTGAGGGTTGGGAAATGCAGTTTGCCACTAACTATCTCGGCCACTTTGCCCTAGCTCTCGGACTTCATGATGCACTGGCGGAGGCTGGGGCGGCCCGTATTGTATCCGTCAGTTCTAGCGGACATTTGCTATCGCCAGTTGTCTTTGACGACATCCATTTTGCCTTTCGCCCCTACGATCCGTGGTTAGCCTATGGACAATCTAAGACCGCCAGTATTCTTTTTGCTGTAGGCGCTACTGTGCGCTGGTTTAGGGATGGCATTACTGCCAATGCGTTGATGCCGGGAGCGATCGCCACCAACCTCCAGCGCCATGTCGGCAGTATTCAGACCCCGCCAGAGCGACAAAAAACTCCGGCTCAGGGCGCTGCTACATCAGTGCTGCTCGCAACCTCTCCACTGCTAGAGGGCATCGGCGGGCGTTATTTTGAAGACTGCAACGAAGCCGCGATCGTGACTCGACGAACCAAAGACTACACTGGCGTTGCTCCTTACGCCCTCAACCCAGAAAACGCTGATCGCCTCTGGGCAGAATCGCTTTTAATGCTCGCTTGAACTGATTAATTTGAATAGGAGACACATGACTATCGCGTGGTTGAATGGTCAGTTAATTTAGACTTTTTGCTCACGCAATAACCCAAAGCAGCTATGTCAGGCTTTCTCAGCTTTTGCGATCAGTAAGTTGACAATACTATCGTTCGATTATCCTACCCAGAGGAGTGAGCCGTGGGCATTGAATATTACGACGACATTATTATCGGCGGCGGCAAAGCGGGTAAAACGCTGGCTCCCGCATTGGTTGCAAGTGGCCGCAACGTTGCTCTAGTAGAACGCAGTCTAAGCATGATTGGGGGCGGATGCATCAACGTAGCCTGTATTCCGACCAAAACGATAGTGGCGAGTGCAGCGGTTGCTCACACCATGCGCCACAGCGCAGCCTATGGCGTTTAAGCGGATGCCCCCATCGTTGATTTAGCCGCGTGGTTGAGCGCAAGCGATCGGTGGTGCAGTCGCTGCGGGCGATCAATTTGCACAATCTGGAAACGGCTCTAGGTCACGAACTGATTATTGGCCTGGGTCGGTTTGTGGCTCCTAAAACCATCGGAGTGGCAACGGCGGAGGGCGCTATTCGACACCTTACCGCCGAGCGAATCTTCATCAATACGGGGACACGACCGCTGATTCCATCGGTGCCGGGGCTGAAAGAGGCCGGTTTTTTGACCAGCGAGTCAATCATGGAACTGGAACAGTTACCTGAGCACCTGATCGTGCTGGGCAGCGGTTACATTGGGCTGGAGTTTGCCCAGATGCAGGATGCCGCCTAGCTTCTAGCCATACACCAGATTTGACAATATCTCGAATGGGCTTTTTGCTGCTGCCCAAAGCTATGCCTTTTCGGCTGTGGCTAAGACATAACTTGCCGACTACCGCTTACGGTGGGGCATTGAAACCCTCTTTGCGGCGTTGAAAAGTTGGGGCTTTAACCTTGAATCGACCCATTTCTGCCACGCTGAGCGCTTCAGTAAGTTGATAGCGCTGCTGGCGTTGGCCATGCTCACCGGGCTCTGGCAACACCAGCAGCAGCCGATTCCACTGAAGTCTCATGGCCGCAGGACCAAGAGCCTGTTCTGCCTTGGTTGTGATTTCCTGCGGCGTATCTGCTGCGATCTCACGTTGCGCACCACTGAGTTTAATCAGGCGCTTCAACTTTTGTCCCTGTACTGAGAGCTAAGCCAAGTCCTCTCTTGTTAGGTGTTAACTCAGCAATTTCTACATTAAGAAAATGGTGCCAGACTCTAGCAAAACGATAGAATTATCGTCTTCACTTAAAGTAGGTGCTTGAGTAAATTCAACCGTGAAGGCGTCATCTCGGGCGGCAAGATCTGAGATCGTAGCCTGAGTTAACCCGCCATCCTTTTCATAAAAAGCGATCGTGGTGGGAGCGCTGAGACCAGACAAAACCACCTCTTCGCCACTGGCCAGGGTACGTGGATCGGTAGCGGCGATCGCCTCATAGGTGATTTCAGAGGCACCCATATTTCGCAGGGTGATGGTTACTTCTCCACGAACTGGCGCAATCGATCCCCTGGGGGTTAAGCGAGCGCGCAGTGGCGGCAGGGTGTCTGTCGTCTGGGCGAGCAGATTGGTATTAGCGAAAGCAGGCTCAAAAGGCTGAACTGCGGGCGTGGTTTCGGCATTTACTTTGGCGACCCCTAGCACCGACAGCAGCAGCAAGCTATTGCCTAAAATTGATAGCCCTCGTCCCGCAGGATTAGATTTTGATACTGTAGACATGGTGTTTAAACCTTCCTTGTTAGTGTGCTGTCTCTATTGTTAGAAAGATGAATTTATAAGCCGTCCATCAGTCGAAGGAAATGGCTCTCTATCATCAGTCGGGCAATAGAGACGTTGTTATGCTTTAGTTTTAAGTGGATTGTTCACAGCGCACGTTGAGCTTTGGCGACGCTCTGCGATCGCCCCTAATTCTCAACTCATGGATCAACCTATAGATATAGATCGATAGTCGTGTTAGGCTCCACTACGACCACGCGATCGGCGGTAAGATTGCCGGTTGCTGCACCCGCCGCCGCACCGCCGACAATAGCCCCTAGTCCAGCATCGCCCAAAATTTCACCCAAAACCAGGCCACCGGCAGCGCCAATCCCTGCGTCTTCGGCGATTGAACCAACGGTGGTATCGCGGGGGTCTTTGATGTCCTCAATGACGCTAGATGAAGCGTTGAGAGGATAGCTGCGCCCGTCCACAACCACCGAGCTAGCGTCGTAGCGTAGCCCACCCTCGGCGGGTACGTACTGCCCCTGAATTTCTGCACCGGGGGGCAGATATAGACCATTTACGGTCACGCCCTGTTCAACGGTGAGGTTATAAGAATACGTGCGATCGGTGTTGAGGTACAGGGTTTCTTGCTGCACGCTGCTGGCCGGAATGACAGCGGCTTGGGCAATCGCAGCGCCGGGCAGAGCAACTGCCCTATCTGCGATCAAGGTTGTCCCCGTTATTACGGTTGAACTAACGGCTACAGCCGCGATCGCAGCGCGAAGAGTAAAAAAATGAAACTGAAAAATCATGAAAAAACGAAACTTTTGATATCGGCTAACTACACCTTGACAGGTTAGCCCCCCGCTTGACATCCCAAAATCGGGAGAGAAGCGGGGGGCTATAGCTTCATTCAGCCGAGTTCAGCCCAGCAGAGCCAAATCTTCTCGGCCTAGGCCGTTGCCTTATTGATTGTAGGGAGGGGTCAAATCGTCTACGATTTCGTTCTCTTGAGTAATTTCTTCTAAATTGAGCTTGTCTTTAACCTTTTCACCAACTGAACCTTCTGCCTCAATTTCTGTGTCGGCATTGGCTGATACTTCACTCTGCCACTTGCGACGCTGTTCGCGCATTTCCTCAAGTCTCGATTCAGAAATTTTTGGTTCTTCGCCGTTAAACGCGGCTTCGGCAGCAAAGCGAGACGATGCTGCTAGTGCGACTAGGGCGCTGGAGTTAGATCCCAATTCTGGCAGCGTCGGATTTGCCAGCGCCGCAGTTTGGGAAAAGCCAAACAGCACCATTACACTCACCAACAGCACAGAAAGGCGTTTGGCAATAGCTTTTAGCGAGGCATAAAACGTACGGTCTGCCATGATTTTATCCTTCCAAAAAAGAAAATAGATTGGAGGTTAACGGGTCGTCGATCGCCAGAGTTTAATCCGCAAAGAAG
Source organism: Nodosilinea sp. AN01ver1 (assembly GCF_050565655.1). Lineage (NCBI taxonomy): Bacteria > Bacillati > Cyanobacteriota > Cyanophyceae > Nodosilineales > Nodosilineaceae > Nodosilinea > Nodosilinea sp. AN01ver1. The sequence goes on from NZ_JBNXVS010000013.1 coordinate 28,655, forward strand.
GTTGCCTCCTATGCAGGCAAAACCCTGTCTACGAGAACGATATCAGCCACTTCTTGCAGAAACTATTTCTCACAGGGCACAAAGCGAGTTTGCTAACTCTCCAATTTCAGTAGCGTAAGCAAAAGCGCTAAATCTAACGTCCTCCTCCAGATAGACCCAGTCCCCAGAAGCAGTCACACACAACGAAGAAGAGGAAAACCACCTCTGAGGCCAGGTATTTATGGAAACTGTTAGATAGACCGTTGGAGTAGGCTAAATTTATGAATCAGAGCAAAACGTTAAAGCTGACTTAAGAGGTTGTCAGGCCTGTGAGTTGGGCTGATCTACATAGGGCTGGCATAGAGCGCCCAGGCTAAAAAACGTTCGGTGTAGTAAAGGGCTATCTGATTGCCGACGCCGCTAAACAGAATGTCAAAAGCATGTTCAGACCACGGGAGCTTAAGCCAAACGGCTTGATTGCCGGTGACCTGAAGCTGGCGGTACAGCTGGTGGCCATATTTGGCCTGCACTAAATGATCGCGCCCCGCATACACCAGCAGGGTGGGGGGCAAGCCGGGCTGAACATAGTTGATGGGCGATGCCTGGCGGTACAGGCTGGGCTTTTGGTCGGGGGTGCCGCCCAAAAAAGCTCTGAGTACGGCGCGGGTATCAATGGGGTCTGGAACCGGGGGATCGTCGTAGCCTGCGGTCAAGTCTACCGGGCCGTAATAGTTGATCACGGCTCGAATCGGCAGAATGGAGGGCTGTTGGTAGGCGGCGATCGCGGCCAGCTGTGCCCCGGCCGATCGGCCCATGATGGCCAGGCGGCTGGGGTCGGCACCCAGCTCGGCCCCGTGGCTTTTCAGGTAGGTGAGGGCCGCGCGCACGTCCTCAATTTGAGCGGGAAAGGGATACTGCGGCGCATGGCGGTAGTCGATCGCGACCACGGTATAGCCCTGGGCCGCCATGTAGCGGCTAAAGGTTTCGTGGCTGTCGGGGCTGCCCCCCTGCCACGCGCCGCCGTAGATGACTACCAAGGTGGGGTAAGTGCTCGCTGCCGATGGCCGGTAGACATTGAGCCGCAGCGGTACGCCAGCCGGAGCGGCAAACACCAGCCCTCGCTGGATCGCCAGCGGCTCGGGGACAGGGTCAATGCTGCCAAAGACATCCCAGAGTCGAAACGGCTGAGGTCGCAGCTTTTTTTGGAGCGAAGGCGGAATTTGAGCCAGGTAGTCTGACCCCAAAACGGCCCGCATTTCTGCCGCGATCGCATTGCTGGTGCCAGTGACCTGCATCAGCGGCAGCAGGCTCAGGAGCAAGGCGATCGCGCAAAGGCCCAGGGCAATCGCGGCTGTTTTGGCCCAGCGCTGGGTGAGCCAGACGGCTACGGCGGCGATCGCACTCAGGCCTGCCAGCCAGGGGCTAACCTCTGGTGCCCCCACGCCCAGCGGCAGCAGCCATCGGGTGGGGGCTGGCACCACAATCCAAAGGCTTAGGCCGAGACTGACGCCGACCAAAAGCCAGGCCAAGGCCTGAGCGCCACGGGCAAACCATAGAATTGGCCGCTGCTGAGCGGTGCGCCGGGCGGCAGGCATAGGGTTTTCTCGCAATTAAGGACCGCAGATGATCCCAGTCTGGAGGGGAATGGCCATACTTTCAATCAGCGGCTCAAGCAATGGCCTCACTTCACCACACAATCAGCGGGTTGCAGGGCATAGCTGAGGCTGGCAGACAAACCATTACGATCGCCCGCCCAGGCCAGTTCAAACTCGACCGCCCCCTCTCTAGCGAGAGAATTTGCGCCCACCTCCAGGAAAATTGCTGCATTATGCACTAGTAAGAGGCACTAGTTAAGAGCAACGTAAGGACCTAAAGCGGTTGAGAGAACGCTCCTTTGAGTTTTACAGCATCGCCCTGTGGGGAATCATTCTGTGCCGCTACTTTCTCGTGGCGGGGCTTACCTACTGGTTTTTTTATTCGCCAATCGGTCGAGCGTTTCGTCGCCCCAGATGTCAGTCGCCATCCTGGCGGACAATCTGGCACGACATCAAGCTTTCTGCGATCGCGGCGGTGGTGTTTGCCCTGGCCGCCGCCTTCGTGCTCTCCGCTTACCAGGAGGGCGCAACCCGTCTCTACGTCAATCCGCAAGACTATGGGCTGTGGTATTTGGGGGTCAGCTACGCCGCCGCGCTAGTGCTGCAAGATACCTACTTTTATTTCACCCATCGGCTGTTTCATCACCCCAAGCTGTTTGCCTGGCTGCACCAGGGACACCACCGATCGCGCTATCCCACCCCCTGGACATCCTTCGCCTTTGACCCCCTAGAAGCCGTCGTTCAGGCCCTCTTTTTAGTCGGTATTGTCTTCGTGCTGCCGCTGCACATCATCACCGTCATCGCTGTGATGATCACCATGACCCTGTGGGCCGTACTCAACCACCTCGGCCCCGATCGCCTGCCGACGGTGTTTCCGCACCACTGGCTGGGGCGGTGGGTGATTGGCCCAGCTCACCATTCGGTGCACCACCTCAGATATACCCTGCACTACGGGCTGTACTTTACCTTTTGGGATCGGCTGCTGGGCACCCAAGATCCTAGGTACGTGCAGATGCTCAATCACCCTGTGGCCGATCGCCCCGATCGCCACTAGCCTGCCCGGTCTTTGCCACTGCCCGCGCTGGTTGGGAACGGCAGCGGACGAAAATCCTTAAAACCCGCCATACTCTAACTAGCCATCGACTGATTGGGCGCTGGCTGGGCGATCGCGGCAACCCTCTGCCCTGATCGCGATTGTACTGTGCTGCTGGAGAGACCATGCGACTAAGTGCGGGGTGCGAGCTTTTGTACGAAACGACCGAGCCTGCTCCGCTCATCCTGATGCTGCAACCGCGCAGTGGGGCGGCTCAGCAGGTTGTTCATGCAAACTGCCAGCTAGAACCCCCGGTGCCGATGACCGACTACATCGATAGCTACGGCAACCTGTGCCAGCGGCTGGTAGCGCCAGCGGGTGAGCTGCGAATCAGGAGTACCGTGACGGTTGACACCGCCGATGCGATCGATGTTCAGCCCGGAGCGGCGTTTGTGCCCGTGCAAGATCTGCCCGACTACGTGCTGCAGTTTCTCCTGCCCAGCCGCTACTGCCAGGCTGATTTGCTAGCTCAACTGGCCAGCCAGATCGTTGGCGATATTGAGCCCGCCTACGACCAGGTAGAAGCCATTCGCCACTGGATTCATACCCACATTGAGTACCGCTACGACACCAGCGACGCCTCTACCTCTGCGATAGACACTGAAAAAACTCGCGTCGGCGTCTGCCGTGATTTTGTGCATTTAGGTATGGCCCTCTGCCGCAGTCTGAGCATCCCGGCCCGGATGGTGGTGGGCTACTTCTACCAGCTCGACCCGATGGATATGCACGCCTGGTTTGAAGCGTTTGTGGGCGATCGCTGGTATACCTTTGACCCCACCCAGTCCACGCCCCGAGGCAACCGAATTGCGATCGCCTACGGTCGAGATGCCGCCGATGTTGCCCTGGCTACCCAGTTTGGTCCCCTCCAGTTGACCGAGATGAGGGTTTGGGTAGAACCAGCTCAACAGTAGCCAATTAGTCAGTATTAATAAGTGCTTATTGTTCTCCAGTAAAAAAGCTCTAGCTAGATTCATTCGCCGCAAAAATTTTGCCGACGGTTTTATCGAAATGACACAGTCTTATTCGACAGTGGCCATTATTTTTCTTTTTCAAAATCATTTGAAATTTGCTTTTTGCCTCTATCTTTTGATAGGTGCCCACAGCCAAAGTGCCCCCTAACCTACTGAAGCATACGCAGGAATTTGCAGCTAAAGACTTGTGGTATATCCAAACTTTTTTAACAATTTAATCGGCGTTATAGCAGCGAAAACCATAGCTTAGGACGGTATTAAGCAACCAGGATGCGCTCAGGCTGAAGCATTTGGCGACACAACCTCAGGCTCTCTTATCCCACCGCATAAACCTATGAAAGCACTCTTGCTCTATCCTAAATTTCCTCAGTCCTTCTGGTCCTACGATCGCTTTATGCAGCTGGCCGGGCTCAAGGCCACCATTCCGCCTCTGGGAATTATTACGGTGGCGGCCCTGCTGCCTGCGGACTGGGAAATTCGCTTTCGCGATCGCAATGTCACCCCCGAAACCGACGCTGACTGGGCCTGGTGCGACCTGGTGATTATCTCCGCCATGCTGGTGCAAAAACCAGACTTTCAGGCGCTAATTCAAAGGGCGGTGCGGCTGGGCAAGCGCGTGGCTGTGGGCGGCCCCTACCCCACCTCGGTACCCCAGGATGCCCTCGCTGTCGGCGCTCAGTTCTTGATTTTGGACGAAGGTGAAATCACCGTACCCCAGTTTTTAGAGGCCCTGGAGCGGGGCGAAACCGAAGGCATTTTTCGCTCTCTCGAAAAACCCGATGTCACCCATAGCCCAATGCCCCGATTTGACCTGCTAGAGCGCGAGGCCTACCTGGCAATGGCGATGCAGTTTTCGCGCGGCTGCCCGTTTAACTGCGAGTTTTGCGACATTATTTCGCTCTATGGCCGCAAGCCCCGCACCAAGGAAACGGCTCAGGCGCTGGCGGAGCTGCAAACCCTCTACGATCTGGGCTGGCGCGGCTCGCTATTTATTGTGGACGACAATTTCATTGGCAACCAGCGCAATGTCAAGCGCTTTTTGCGCGCGCTCATTCCCTGGATGCAGGATCGCCAGTATCCCTTTACCTTTATCACCGAGGCGTCGGTCAATTTGGCCGAAGACGACGAACTGCTGCAGCTGATGGCCGATGCCGGGTTCTACGCTGTTTTTCTCGGCATTGAAACCCCCGATCAAGACAGTTTGCAGGTGACGCGCAAGGTGCAAAATATCCGCAACCCGCTGGTGGAAGCCTGCCGCAAAATCAACGAGGCGGGCCTGCTAATCTACGCCGGATTTATTTTAGGGTTCGACGGCGAGCGAGCGGGGGCGGGCGATCGCATTCAGGCTTTTGTTGAGCAAACCAGCATTCCCCAGCCCATGCTGGGTCTGCTGCAAGCCCTACCCAATACCGCCCTCTGGGAGCGTCTCAAGCGCGAAGATCGACTGCTCGACGACAGCAGCCACCCCACGGGCGACCAAAACACCCTGATGAATTTTGTTCCCACTCGTCCGGTGGCAGACCTGGCCCAAGATTACGTAGAAGGGTTTTGGCAGCTCTACGAACCGAGCCGCTACCTGAACCGCTGTCTCCAGCAGTGTCTCAACATTCGATCGCCCCAGCGCCCTCGCCAAACCATGCAGTTCCCGTTAAACAAGGGCTTGCAGCTAGTCGCTAAAATTCTCTGGCACCAGGGCATTCGCCGTCCTGACATTCGCCGCCAGTTCTGGCACCAGCTCTGGATCATTCTGCGCCGCAAACCACAGATGCTCAACATGTATCTGGGACTGTGCGCCGCTGGTGAGCACTTTTGGGAATATCGGGCTTTAGCCCGCCAGCGCATCACGCAACAGCTCGGCTACGACCCGCTGCAAGCGCCCAGGGTAGAAGCCCCAGCCCTGGCCTTAGTTAGCCGGTGACGGGTGTTCCTGACCTGACGCCAGCGGCGACTCGTCTAGGGTGGGGGCAAACAGAGCGTACTGCGATCGCCCGGCGGCCTTAGCCCGGTACATCGCCACATCGGCGTGGTGCAGTATGGCCTCAACGCTGTCGTACTCACCATCGCTATAGGCAATGCCAATGCTGGCGCTGGGAAACACCTCGCGATCGTCGAGCCGCAGGGGCATCGCCAGACTCTGCTGAATCTGGCTGGCCAGCTCAAGGGCGATCGCCACTGACGGAATATCGTGCAGCAAAATGGCAAACTCGTCGCCCCCCAGTCGGGCTACGGTGTCGTAAGAGCGCAGCCCCGCTTTAAATTTGAGGGCAATTTCGATCAGCAGCTGGTCGCCCACCAGGTGGCCCAGGCTGTCGTTCACCACCTTAAAATTATCGAGGTCAACAAACAGCACCGCAAAGTTGTAGGCGGCGCTGCTCTTTTTGAGCGCGATCGCCTGGGCGGCTTTTTCCATAAACGCGCTGCGGTTGAGCAGCCCGGTCAAACTGTCATGGATAGCGTCGGCCAGCAGCGCCTGCTCCAGCCGCTTGCGCTCCGTAATATTGCGAATAATGGCGATGTGCTCCCCCTGCCCAGCGGGTACCAGCCTGACCTCGCAGAAAAGCTGCTGGTTGTCGAGGGTAATGGCGGCCTCAAAACTTTGCAGCGATCGCGTTTTGGTGGCCCGCTGACCGTGGCCAAACAGGTTGGCAATAAAGCTGGCGTCAAAGCATTCGCTCAATGATTGGCCTACGGTGCAGGTCAACCGACACAGGTCAGGGTCTATGGCAGCCTGAACCTCCAAAATGTTGCCATTGGTGTCGAAGCGAAGAATGAGGTCAGGAAAAAACTCAATCAGGCCGCAGCTGGGTTGCCCTTCCATCGCCGGGGGCCGCAAGAATAGGGGCGGGGGCACCGGGGGGGCAGGCCGCACCGCGACCAGGCGGGCGCGCACCTGCTGACCAAACACCAGCGAGTCGCCAGGGCTGAGATGGCCAGCCACCAGCGGTTTGCCATTGATGGTTAGGCTGCTGTTGCCGGGGTTTTCGCCGCCGTCGCTGGTTTGAATAAAGTAGTGATCGCCCAGCCACACCAGGCTGGCGTGGTAGCGAGAAACGCCCTGAGAAGCCAACCGAATATCGTTATAGCCGTCGTGGCCGATGGAATAGTAGCACTTGTTCAGCGGCACAATTTGACGGCGCTTGCCATCTTGAATCAGCAAAGCCAGATGCGGTCGTTCTGTCGTTGTTCCCTCGCAGGGCGTCTTACGGGCGTTAGTCATCATGGCGGTAGAGCACAGAGAGAAACAGCGTGGCCTAGACAATGAGGCTTGAGGGCGGCGGCTAGCCCAAGATCAAACCGATAACTGGACTGGGCTGCCGCCCTAGGATTGGGCCGGGCTCAGCGGTGCCAGACTGAGCGGAGCCGTGCCCCTGAGTGCCTGACGCAGCAGTAGACCTGTCATGCTGGTGCTGTCGAGGGGTTTTGAGAAGTAGTAGCCCTGCATTTTTTGGTAGCCTAGCTCCTTAAGGCAGAGCAAGTCTTCCAAGGTTTCTACCCCTTCGACAATGACATCGAGCCGCAGCCGCTCGGCCAGCATCAAAATGGCCTCGCTCATGGCCCAGTTTTTGTTGCGAACAAACGAACGATCGATCTTGAGGGTGTCGAAGGGCAAATCCTGCAGCCGCCCCAGCGACGAGTAGCCGGTGCCAAAATCGTCGATGTAGAGCTGAATGCCGAGCTGCTGTAGCTCGACTAGGGTGGCCAGGGCCAGGGCTTTGTTTTCAATCAGAGCGCTCTCGGTCACTTCGAGCTTGAGGCTGCTGGGGGAAATGTCGTTTTGCTGCAAAATATGACGAATGCGATCGACCAGCTGCGGTTGAAGCAGCTGCACCGCCGATAGGTTGACGCTCACGCTCAGGGGCAGCAGGCTCGGAAACTGGGTTTGCCAACGGTGCAGCTGCTGGCAGGCCTGCTCTAGCAAAAATAGGCCCAGACCATTGATCAACCCTGCCTTTTCGGCCAGAGGAATAAACACCTCGGGAGAAATGTCTCCCCGCTGGCCGTGTCGCCAGCGAGCCAGGGCCTCAAAGCCAATAATTTGGCCCATGTCCTGGTCTTGGTCGATGGCCACAATCGGCTGGTAGTCTAGGTAGAGCTGCTGCTGCTCTACGGCCTGGTGCAGGTCATTTTCCAGCTGCAGCAGCTCCATCTCGGCAGTAGAGAGCAGGGTGAGCAGCGGCGCGGGCTGGCTCTCCAGGGCGTTGGCCAGGCGGGTCAGGCGGTCGGCGTTATTGATGGCGATCGCGAGCAGCCTCTGGCCGTCGTCGGAGAGCGACCCCGACTGCTGATAGCCCAACAGCTTGAGCGCTCCCTGAATTGAGGCGAGGGGAGTGCGCAGCTCGTGGCAGATCAGCAGCGAGACATCGTCAAAGGGGTGCGTTGAGCAGTCGGCAAAATCACACAGGTCTTGACTGAAGCGGGCCGGGGTAAGGTGTGCCATGGAAGATGCTCAACAGGTTAAAAAACATAGGCTTGGGGGGGCAAGGAACAGACCAGACTGGAACGGTTTGACGCTTCGGGGGAGGAGCTAGGGCCAGGGGGAAGGCTGAGCAAGAGAGAGCGGGAGAATGGCTAGGTCAAATGCGATCGCATTTCTACCCATACCGTGTAGTGAGTCTTTGAAACCGTTACGCAAACCTTAAACCCCTTATTGCTTTCCTGGGTGGCGCGGTGGTAGGCCTCTGCGCGATCGGCCAGGGCAAACTGGCATCGGCTGACGTAGAAGTCATTGCGGTAGAGCATGCCGTCGTGGATGCCCTCATTCCAGAATTTGAAGGCCGAGATCAAATCCTCGACCACGATCAGGGGAAGCATGGGGCGCTAGGGAAGACGTCTCTCTTAACATAGAGATTGAATGTGACAACTCTGTGAACGCCATCGCCCCGGCTGTGGCGATGGTTACTGCCATCCCAGCACAGACTCGATCTGACCTCCCAAAAGCCCTGGGTCAAAGGGTTTGACCAGCACTGCCCGCGCCCCGGCTGCCACAAAGGTCTGCTGAGTCGCCAGCCGCAGAGTAGCGGTCAATAAAATCACCGGAATGTGGCAGGTATCCGTATTTTTACTGAGCTGCTGTAGGGTGGCCAGGCCGTCGGTTTTGGGCATCACCACATCCAGCAAAATGGCGTCAGGATGGTGGGTTGCCGCCAATCTGACGCCCTCTTCTCCCGAAGCGGCGGTGGTCACCTCCCACTGCCGGGTAATTTCCAGGCTGACCTTGGCAATCTCGCGCACGTCAGCTTCGTCGTCGATGATCAAGATGCGTTTGATGGTCATGGTAGAACGTCCTAAAAATGGGCCAATGGCAGAGGTTGGGCAAACAGCGGTGAGGCCGCGGCGGGCGAGGTGCTTAGCGGCGCGACGGCTGGCCTCTAGAGCTAGCGGGCTGCGGTGAGCCTCGCCGCTGGCAGGCCATCTGATAAAGCTCGGCCAGGCAATGGCCATCTCGGGGATAGGTAGCTCCGCTCAGGTAGAGCCCAGGGCTAACGGCACTGGCTGCTTTCGCCGCCGCCACAGCCGACTCAAGGGCAGGTCGCAGCTGCGCCTGGGTTGTTGCCAAGTCGTTATCGAGCACACCGACTAAAATCTCCGATTTGCTCCAGCAGGCGATCGCATCGCCCTGGCGCACCTGGCCTACCAGGGCCTGGCCCAGGGCGCTCATCAGGGCTTTGGCGGCGTGGGCGGCTTCGGCCACCTCAACCCGCACCAGGCTGAAGGGCTGCCCGTAGCGCTGGGCCAGGTGCAGCAGCAGGTCCAGCTCAATCGTGCCCTTTTGCCGGTTGGCCAGGCCGGTGGTGGGGTCGGTGCCCGCCAGGGTTTGCAGCAGCCGACCCCGCTCCAGGCGCTGAAACAGGCGGTTGATCAGTTCTGGTTCCAGGATGGGCTTGGGCAAATAGTCGTCGGCCCCGCTCTGGTAGAGCTGGTAGATGACGGCAGGATCTCGGCAGGCGGTGAGAAACAAAACCGGCAGGGTCTGCCAGCGATCGCCCTGGCGCAGCTGCTGGCAAAGCTCCAGCCCGCTCAGGTGGGGCATGTCGAGGTCGAGCAGCACCAGGTCGGGGGGGCTGGCCTTTAGGCTGGCCCAAATCTGGCGCGGGTCGTCTAGGGTGACGACATCTAAGCCCCAGGGCGGCAGCAAGCGCCGCAGCTGGGCAAGCATGGCGGGGTCGTCGTCGATGGCTAGCACCTGATAGCGATCGCCTCCAGCGCGATCTACACCGTGCAAAGACGGGCCGACCACAGGTGCTGTGTTGGATTCTGGGGCCACCCCGCTAGGCCCAGCCTGCAGCTGCTGATCGAGCTGATCAACCAGAGCGATAAAAAACGGCCCCTCGGCCAAACTGGGCTGCTGCAGCCAGTCTTCGAGACGGCGGGCCAGGTGCGAGCCCCCCATAAAGCCGAATAGCCCCAGCGACCCGGCCAGCTTGTGGGCGGCGGCGCAGGCAGACGATCGCACGGCCTCTGGCAAATCGCCAGCCCTGAGGGTACTGGCGGCCTGGTGCAGGGCGGCCAGGCGATCGTCAATGGCGGGCCGAAACCGCTCAAAGGCGGCGATCGCCGCCGCCCGCGCCGCCTGTTCCTGGGTCGCCGGCTGGTCTGGGTCGGGCGCGGCTGCAAGGGAAAGATCTGTTTCAAACTGAGCCGGTAGGGCGGTAGCAGCGTCGCGATCGCGGCCTGTAGTTTCCCCCCGTGCTGAGGCCTGGGGCGTTTCCTTGGGCACGCCATGAGGCGTGGTGGGGCCGCTCTGCGTGGTCCCAGTCGGCTCTGGCGGCAGGGCTCTGAGCCGATAGCCCATGCCGTAGACATTCTCAATGACGTCGTCGCCCCCGGCCTGCTTGAGCTTGCGCCGCAGCCGCTTGATGTGGGTGCGAATAGTCTCTTCGCCAGGGGCTTCGTCAGTACTCCAGAGCCGCTCTAGCAGCACCGTGTTGCTAAAAATCCGGTCGGGGTAGCGCAGAAATAGCTCCAGCAGGCCATATTCCTTAGGCGAGAGCACCACCAGGCGATCGGCTACGGTTACCTGGCCAGCATTGGGGTTCAGCTGTAGCGAGCCCCAGCGCAGGCTGAGATGATTGACCGCCGGGGGACGGCGCAGCAGCGCGCGGATGCGAGCCGTCAGCTCAACCAGGGTGTAGGGCTTGACCAGGTAGTCGTCGGCCCCAGCATTCAGGCCTAGCACTTTGTCGGTGCTGCTGCTGCGCCCCGTCAGCAGCAAAATTGGCCCAGCGTAGCCCGTCTGACGCAGCCGCTGACAGAGCGAAACCCCGTCAAGGCCCGGCAGGTCGATGTCTAGCACAATTAAGTCGTAGGAGGCTGCGGTGGCGTATTCCCAGCCCAAAAGCCCGTCAGTAGCCGTGTCAACCACGTAGTTTTGGTCGGCCAGGTCGCTGGTAAGCTGCCCAATTAAGATGTCGTCGTCGTCAACGAGAAGGAGTTTCATGGCAGCATCGAACCCTAGCGTGGGGAGCCCAGTCACGAGGCATTAGCCCAAGTTTCCTGGTCAGATTTCTCCGTCCGGATTGTTCTGGCCCCAGCCCTGCTCAAAGCCTCTGGCTAGCGATTGTGCCCCAGTGCGATAGTACCCGCCTGGCCCCAGCCTCAACCGCCGCCGCCGCTCCAGGGGCGACTGTCACCGCCATCGCTAGCGCCACTCGTGCCATTCATCATGTGTAAATTTATGATGAATGAATCTCGGCCAGGGTAACCCGTCACAGCAATGTCACAATTATTTGCCACTGTGGAAAAATTCCTGTGGCTTTTGACTATGGTAAAGAGCTGAAACGTTAGTATGAGCGAATAGGCGCTCCTGACGACTTAAAAATTGTCTGTGGTTTTAGCTACGGAATTCTCTATTTTGAGCTAATTTGATCTGATCTTTTAACCTTTACTCTCGGCCTTTTATTCCCTATTGATGAGTCTGCTGCTGTTCGGCTCGACGGCTTGGGCAAACGTAGGCTAAATAGGGAATGTTGGCTACATGCTTATTGTTTTATCCCCTACTCCATGCTGCGCCCTGCCCCTGCTCCGTCCGCGCCCGATCGCGCTGCTGGCGTTACGCTGCTGATCGTAGACGACTCCCTCGAAAATCTTCGTTTTTTGGCCCAAACCCTGTCCGGGCAGAGCTACGGGGTCCGCTGCGCCAGAAGCGGGGCAATGGCCCTGATGGCGGTCAAAACAACCCAGCCCGACTTGATTTTGCTCGATATCCGCATGCCGGAGATGGATGGCTATGAGGTGTGCGAGCGGCTCAAGGCCGACCCCAGCACCGAGGCGATTCCGATCATTTTCCTCAGCGCCCTCGACGAAGCCCTCGACAAGGTGCGAGCGTTTGCGGTGGGGGCCGCCGACTATTTGACCAAGCCCTTTCAGGTGGAAGAACTGCTGGCTCGGGTCGCCAACCAGCTCACCATTCGCCACCTGCAGCAGCAGATGACGGCCCAAAACCAGCAGCTGCAGCAGGAGATCTGCGATCGCAGCCAAATTGAAGCGAGCCTACAGCAAATGACGGCGCGGCTGGCCACGCTGATTGAGCACCTGCAGGTGGGGGTAATTTTAGAAAATTTGGCGGGTCAGGTGGTGATGGTTAACCAGCCCTGCTGCAGTTTATTTCGGCTGGCCCTGCCCCCCGCCGAGCTGGTGGGGGCTAGCAGCCAGGCCCTTGTGCAAGACAGCGTGGGGCTCTGGGGTGATCCCGTCGCCTTTAACAACCGCATTGAGGCGCTGCGGGCAGCGCAGCGGCCCGTTGTGGCCGAAGAAATTGCCCTGGCCGATGGCCGCACCCTAGAGCGCGACTATGTACCCCTGGTGGGCGATCGCGGGCTGGAGGGTCACCTCTGGCAGTACCGCGACATCACCGCTCGCAAGCAGGCTGAGCAGATTTTGCTCAGCAACTCCCAGGCGCTCAACCACTTTAGCCAGAGCCTGAAGCAGCTGCACCGCCTTAGCCTGACCCAGTTTGACAGCTTTGATGCGCTGCTGGCTGACTACCTCGACACCGGCTGTCAGGTGCTGGGCTTTACGGGTGGGCTGGTGGGTAAGGTCGAAGGCCCCGACTTTGTGGCCCAGGCCATGGTGGCCTGTCTGCCGGAGCTAGGGTCAACGCTGCGCTGCCCCCTCGACGATACCCTCTGCAGCCTGGCTATTCGGCGGCAGCAGACCGTCAGCTTTACCGATATTGACGATCGCCCCGACTTGGGGCGTCGTCCTCTGCCTCGGGCGCTGCGGCTCAAGTCGTACCTGGGCACCCCCATCGTGGTCGAGGGCGAGGTCTACGGCAGTCTGTGCTTTTTTGACCCAGAGGCCCGCTCCCAGGGGTTTAAGCAGCACGAAAAAGAGATCATTGAGCTGATGGCCCAGAGCATTGGCAAGGTGGTTAGCACAAACCGCCTGGAGCAGCAGCGGCAGCGGGCCAGAGCCAGGCTCCAGCAGAGCGAGGAGCGCTGGCAGCTGGCGATTCAGGGCAGCAACGCTGGCATCTACGACCTCGACTTTCGCCAGCAGACGGCCTTTTTCTCAGAGCGCTACAAAGCGCTGCTGGGCTATGGCGACGACGCCTCAAACGCCCCCTCAGACCCCAAAAAGCCCAGCGATGACGACCTGCGCTGGGAGTCGCGCATTCACCCCGATGACTTTGACCGGGTGATGGCGGTGCACCACGCCTACCTGATTCAGCGCACCCTGCCCACCTACGAAATTGAGTATCGGCTGCGCTGCCGCGACCACAGCTACAAGTGGGTGATCTCCCGCGGCCAGGCCCTCTGGGACGAGCAGGGGCAGCCAATTCGGCTGGTGGGCTCGACCGGCGACATTAGCGATCGCAAGCGGGCAGAGGCCGCCCTGCGCCAGAGCGAAGAAAAATTTCGCCAGCTGGCCGAATACATCGACAGCGTTTTTTGGATCTACGATCTGCAGCCCCAGCGGTTTAGCTATGTGTCGCCCGCCTACGAGAGCATCTGGGGACGCCAGCGCAGCGACCTCTACGCTCACCCCTCGGCCTGGCTGGTGGCGGTACACCCCGACGATCGCGATCGGGTGGTGCGGCGGCTGCCCCAGAGCCAAACCCCCGCCGCCCTGGCCTACTTCAGCTACGACGAAGAGTTTCGCATCGTGCGGCCCCAGGGGGAGTCGGCCTGGGTGCGGGCGCGAGCCTTTCCCATTCGCAACGACCAGGGCGAGGTCTATCGGCTGGTGGGGGTAGCCGAAGATTTGACCCAGCTGAAGCGCCAGGAAGAATCGCTGCGGCTGATTGTCGAGGGCACCGCCGCCAAGACGGGCCGCGATTTCTTTGAGTCACTGGTGCGCTACCTGGCCGACATTTTGCAGGTACGCAATGCCATCGTCACGCAGCGGCTGCCGAGCGAGCCAGCCCGAGTGAGTACGCTGGCCCTCTGGCGGGATGGGCGGCTGGGCGATCGCGTGGAGTACGACCTGGCGGGCACCCCCTGTGAGCGAGTGGTGGTCGGTGGGGTCGTCTATGTGCCCCACCGGGTGCAGGCCCTCTACCCCGACGACCCCAAGCTGGCGGCGCTACAGGCCACCAGCTATTTGGGTATTCCCCTGGTGGATGCGATCGGTGAGGTGATTGGGCATCTGGCCGTCATCGACGATAAACCCATGGTCGAAGACCACACCCGCGAGCTAATTTTGCGCATCTTTGCCGCTCGGGCGGCGGCCGAGCTAGAGCGGCAGCAGGCCGAAGATGCCCTGCGCCAGGCCCGTGAAACCGCCGATGCCGCCAATCGGGCCAAAAGCACCTTTTTGGCCAATATGAGCCACGAGCTGCGCACCCCCCTCAACACCATCATTGGCTTTGCCCAGCTGATTGCCCGCGACTGCCAGCTCGAAGCCCAGGCCCAGGACTACCTGACCATTATCAGCCGCAGCGGCGAGCACCTGCTGGCTCTAATTAACGACGTACTCGAAATGTCAAAAATTGAGGCGGGCCGCATTTCGCTGCACGTTACCACCTTCGATTTGTCGTATCTGCTGACCAGTCTAAAAGCGATGCTCACGCTGCAGGCCGAGGCCAAGGGGCTGAGCCTCAGCTTTGACTGCGACCCGGCGATCCCCGCCTATATTGCCACCGACGAGGGTAAGCTGCGCCAGGTGCTGATTAACCTGCTGGGCAACGCCATCAAGTTTACCCAGGCCGGTCAGGTCAGCCTGCGGGTCAAGAGTCTGCAGCCCGTGCCCGCCGACCTGGTCGCCGCCTACCCAGAAACCAGCGGGGCGCTAGAGTTTGCCGTGGTCGATACCGGCCCCGGCATTGCCCCCGAAGACATCAGTCGGCTGTTTGAACCGTTTACGCAGAGCGCGGCTGGGCTGCAGTGGTCAACCACAGGTTCGTCGCACCAGGGCAGCGGCCTGGGGCTGCCGATCAGTCAGCAGTTTGTACAGCTCATGGGCGGTGAACTCATCCTCAAAACCCAGCTCAAGCAGGGGTCAACCTTTACCTTTGTGCTGCCGGTGCGGCGGGTCGAGCGCTCGGCCATATTTCCGACTCCCGATGCCGCGCCCATTTTGGGGCTGGCCGAGGGGCAGCCCCCGTGGCGACTGCTGGTGGTCGAAGACCACCCCGCTAACCGCTATTTGCTGGTGCGCCTGCTCACCTCAGCCGGGTTTGAGGTGCAGTCTGCCGCCGATGGTCACGCGGCGGTGGACCAGGCCCAGGCCTGGCTCCCCCACCTGATTTGGATGGACATTCGCATGCCTGGCCTCGACGGCTATGCCGCCACCAGCCAGATCAAAGCGCTGACCCTCGACCCGCCCCCGGTAATTATTGCCCTCACCGCCAGCCCCTTTGAGGAAGAACGGGCTAAAATTTTGGCCGCCGGGTGCGACGATTTTGTGCGTAAGCCCTTTCAGATGCAGGGGCTGCTGCAAAAAATTGCCGCCTATTTGCCGGTGCGCTACCGCTACGCCGAGACTGCTGAGTCAGCGGTCTGCTACCCTGAGGGGCCAGAGGTGGCAAATTTAGCCAGCCCTCAGCCCGATCGCGCCGAACTGCGGCTATGGCTGCAAACCATGGCCGCCGACTGGCAGCAGGCCCTGGGGCAGGCCGCGATCGCGGGTTCCGACGATCGCCTGATTGAGCTGCTGGGGCAGATGCGCGACGCGCCAGTCAGCGTTACCCAAACCCTAACCAGCTGGGCCCAAAACTTTGAGTTCGACCGCATTCTCGACTGCTTGCACCCTGAAACCCATGGCCCTTCACCCGCAGCGTCAGGGAATAAATAGACCGTCGCAGACTAGGGCAGCGCGGCTGAGGTTTGCGCCGCGCTACCGAAAGGGCATTAGACCAGGCTTATGAGGCAGACACAGGAGACCAGTATGAACTCCCTCACCGATGCGGGCGATAGGGGCGACAGGGGCGACATTTTGATTGTGGATGACACCCCCGACAACTTGCGGCTGCTGTCGGCCATGCTGGGGCGGCACCAGCTGGGGGTGCGCAAGGCGCTGACCGGGCAGTGGGCGATCGCCGCCGCCCAGGTGGCCCCCCCCGACCTGATTTTGCTCGACATCAAAATGCCGGAGATGAGCGGCTACGAAGTGTGCGAGCGGCTCAAGGCCGACCCTGCAACCCAGGCCATTCCGATTATTTTTATCAGCGCCCTCGACGATGCCATTGACAAGGTCAAAGCCTTTGCCGCTGGCGGGGCTGACTACATCACCAAGCCCTTTCAGGAGGCCGAGGTGCTGGCCCGCATTGCCCATCAGCTCAACCTGCGACGGCTCCAGGGGCAGCTGGTGGCCCAAAACGAAGAACTGGTGCGCTCAAATCGAGAGCTGGAGCAGTTTGCCTCGGTGGTCTCTCACGACTTGCAGCAGCCCCTGCAGAGCATTTTGGGCTACACCAAGCTGATTGGCCTGGCCTGCCCAGACATCGCAAAGTCGCCCGCTCAGCCCTATCTAGAGAATATCTTGGACGCCAGCGGCCGCATGCAGCAGATGATTCAAGACTGGCTGGCCTACGCCCAGGCGGGGCAGGCCCAGCCCCTGATGGCCCCGGTCGACGGCAACGCCCTGCTCGACCAGGTGCAGCTCAACTTGAAAGTGGCCCTCACCGAGACCGGGGCCGAACTCGTCTACGGCGACTTGCCCAGGGTAATGGGCAACGACGTGCAGCTCATGCAGCTCTTTCAAAACCTGATTAGCAATGCCCTTAAATTTACCCGGCCCGACACCCGACCTGAAATCACTATTTCGGTAGAACCATTACCCCAGTCCTGGCGGTTTGGCATTCACGACAACGGCATTGGCATTTCAGCTGAGCACCTGGGGCAAATTTTTGAGGCCTTCCATCGCCTCCACGATGCCCAAACCTACCCCGGCAGCGGCATTGGCCTAGCCACCTGCCAAAAAATTGTGGAGCACCACGGGGGCCGCATTTGGGCTGAGTCGCAGCTGGGCCAGGGCACGACGTTTTACGTCATTCTGCCGGCCATCCCCGATAGCGACGGCTAGACAACCGCCGGTACCCCCCTGCCCCTTGCGCCCCTTTTTTTCCATGAGCACGCCCACTATTCTCTGCTTCGACGCGACGGCCTCGCTGCTCGATCGACTGACCGCCAAATTTTCAGACTGTAGCGTGAGGCAGGTCGAGACGGCTGTGGCGACGGCGGCCTGGGTTGAGCCGCTGCTGGCCGATGGCGGTGAGGTGGCGGTGGCGATCGCTCCCTCAGCATGGCTAGCGACCGGGGCGCTGCAGGCCGTCTATGACCACTTTCCCCAGGCGCTGACGGTGGCGCTGGGCAACTCGACTGGCACGCCCAACCCAGCCGCCACGCCCCAGGCTGTGATCTATCGCTGCCTGCCCTACCCCGGTAGCGACGACGAGCTGATCTTTACAGTGACGGCCGCCCTGGGCCACTACCGGCAGGGGCAACAGCTGGCCCTGGGGCAGGCCGCTCTGGCCGAGGCCCACCAGCAGCTGGCAGCTGTTGAACGGCGGCTGTCTGCCCTGGCTGTGCAGCTCGACTGGGGGGTGTCGAGCCTGGGCGATCACGCTCAGATGGAGCGGGCTCTGCGGCAGAGCCAGAGCAGCCTGGCCGAAGCCCAGCGTATTGCTCAGATGGGCAGCTGGGAGTTTGAGCTGGCCAGCCAGACGATCACCTGGTCGGCGGAGCTGTTTCGCATCTACGGTTTAGCCCCGAACCAGCCCGCCCCCAGCTATGCCCAGTGGCGGCAAACCATTCCCTCCGCCGACTGGCCGCCTCTGGAGGCTGCGATTGAGCGGGCGATCGCCGTCGGCATGCCCTACGAGGTTGAGCACCGAATCGTGCGGCCTGACGGTTCTATACGCTACATTTTGGCCCGAGGCGAGGCCGTCTACAACGACCAGGGCCAGGTGGTGCAGCTGCGGGGCACAGGCCAGGATCGCACCGCAGCCCGGCTGGCTGAGCTGGCCCTAGAGCAGAGCGAAGCCCACAACCGGGCCATTCTCTCGGCGGTGCCCGACCTGATGATTGTGATGAGTGCGGCGGGGCAGTACCTCGATTTTTCGGCCAATGGCTTTACGGGTAATCTGGTGCCGCTGGCGGCCCAGGGGCCAGTGGGGGCTACCATTGCCGATGCCCTGCCCGCTGAAGTCGCCCATCAGTGGCTAGAGACTATAGCCCGTACCCTGGCCACAGAGACAACCCATTTTTTTGAGCAGCAGCTCAGGTTTGGCGATCGCACCCAGTATGAAGTGGTGCGCATGGTGCCCTACCAGGCCGACCAGGTGCTGGTCGTGGTGCGCGACATCAGCGATCGCAAGCAGCTCGAACAGGAGCAGCGCCAGGCAGAAGCTCGCTTTCGGCAGCTGGCCGAAACGGTGCGGGAAGGGTTTTTTGTCTTTGATGCGCTGGCGCTGTGCTACGAGTACGTCAACCCCGCCTACGCGGCTATTACCGGCGCTGATCTGGCCACTATCGATGATCAGCAGCACTGGCTGACGCGGGTGCATCCCGACGATCGCGATCGCATTGCGGCCCTGGCGGTCCGAGAGCTGCAGGGCGAGGCGATCGACTGCGAGTACCGCTTTTTGCACCCTGACGGCGACCTGCGCTGGCTGCGCTGCCAGGGTTTTCCGCTAACGGATGAACAGGGGGTGGTCTTGCGCATCGTCGGCATTCTCGACGACATCACCGAGCGCAAGCGCACTGAGCTGGCCCTAGAGCAGGCCGAGGAGCGCTATCGCCGCGCCACCCAAGCCGCCGGGGTGGGCGTGTGGGAGCTCAACCTCGCCACCTACACAGGCTACCTCGATCCCACCATTACCCTTCTGGTGGGGCATCGCCCCGAGGCGGTTGACAACACGCTAGACCAGTGGCTCACCCTGATTCACCCTGGGGATCGAGACCGGCTGGAGGCGGCCATTCGAGCTTGCCTACGGGGTGAATCAGCAGAATTTTTCGTTGAGTACCGCATGCTGCACCGCGACGGCTCGGTGATCTGGGTGCTGTCGCGGGGAGAGCTACACCGCGATGCCGCAGGTCAGCCAAAGACGTTCCTGGGTACCACCACCGACGTCACCCCCCTCAAGCAGGCCGAACTGGCCCTCAAGCAGCTCAATGAGGAGCTAGAACAGCGGGTTAAGCAGCGCACCCTGGAGCTGCAAACCCTGGCGGCCGTCGTTGAAAATAGCACCGATCTGATTGGCACCGCCAGCCTCAGTGGCACCGCTCTTTACCTCAACCCGGCGGGGCGCGACCTGCTGGGGCTGGGAGATGCGGCCCTAGCAGGCCGCTCGGTTACCTCGTTTTTCAAGGCTGAGGCCGTCACGCAGTTTGAGCGCGAGGGGCTACCAGCCGTCATGGCCAAGGGGGTATGGCAGGGAGAGTCGCTATTCTGCCATAGCCAAACCGACGAAGCCATTGCCGTGGAGCAGGTGATGTTTCTGGTCAAAGATCCTGAAACCCACAGGCCGCTCTGTATCGCTATCATTGGTCGCGACATTCGCGATCGCAAACGCAGCGAGGCCGAACGCCAGCAGGCCGAACGCTCCCTGAAGGCCAGCGAGGAGCGCTTTCGAGGCACGTTTGAGCAGGCGGCCCTGGGCATTATTGAAACCGAGTTAAACGGGCGCATCGTGCGGGTCAACCAGATGATGTGCCATCTGCTGGGCTACTCGGCCTCAGACCTGCTGACCAAGACCTGTATGGAGCTGACCCATCCAGACGATCTGGAGCTCAATCGGGCTCGAGTACGCCAGTTGCTGAGCGGCGAATGTGCCGACTTTAAGCTCGAAAAGCGCTACCTGCGGGCTGATGGAGCGGTTGTCTGGGTGTCGCTGGCGGTGTCGCTGGTGCGCGACGGGCTGGGTACTCCCCAGTACCTGCTGGGGGTTGTCAATGACATCAGCGAGCAGCGGGCTGCCCAGCGTGAACGCGATCGCGCCGAAAATCAACTGCAGGAACAGGAGCAGTTTCTACGCAGCATTTATGAAGGCGTGAACCAGCCGATTTGTGTTTCTGAAATTGCGATCGACGGTACAGTAACCGTTTTGGGACTCAACCCGGCTGCTGCAACCTTGTTTGGCCGACCCAGTGCCGATCTGGCGGGCAAATCTTTAGCAGCGGCCTTTGGCCCCGTCGAGGCCGATTCTATTTTGCAGCGCTATCGATACTGCGTTGAGACGAACCAGCCCTTGACCTTTGAGCGATCGATTGAGGCTGAGGGCCAGGTGCGCTGGCTGATTGGCACCTACAGCCCGATTTCTGATGCGACGGGGCGGGTCTACCGCATTGTCGGCAGCATGTACGACATTACCGATCGCAAACGCACGGAAGAAGCGCTCAAAACTCTCAACCAGAAGCTAGAGCAGCGGGTGCAGGAGCGCACCTGGGAACTGGAGCAGGCGGTGGCGATTTCGGAGGCGGCCAGCCAGGCTAAAAGCACCTTTTTGGCCAACATGAGCCACGAGCTGCGCACCCCCCTCAACGCCATTTTGGGCTTTGCCCAGCTGATGGCCCGTGACTCCGCCCTCAGCGCTGACCACCACCAGGCGCTAAGCATTGTCAACCGCAGCGGTGAGCACCTGCTGATGCTAATTAACGACATTCTCGAAATGGCCAAAATCGAAGCCGGGCAGGTCAACCTCAACGCCTCTAGCTTTGACCTCGACGCCCTGCTGAGCACCCTCAACGACATGTTTTGCCTGCGGGCCCAGAACAAAGGGCTGAGCCTGATCACCGATCGCCACCCCGCCCTGCCCAGCCACTTTAAGCTTGATGTCGCCAAACTGCGCCAGGTGCTGATTAACCTGCTGGGCAACGCGATCAAATTTACCCCCCAGGGCCAGGTGACGCTGCGGGTCGCGCCGACCTATACCATTGCGGCTGCGCCGCCCGGCACCGTTCTAACGGTGACCTTTACGGTTAGCGATACCGGCATTGGCCTGGCCGCCGCCGATCGCGATCGCCTGTTTGAGCCCTTCGTGCAGGCCAGTCAGGGGGGGCTGGGGGGCACCGGGTTGGGGCTCTCCATCAGTCGGCAGTTCGTGCGTATGCTGGGGGGCGATATTACCGTCGAGAGCGAGCTGGGCCAGGGCTCTACCTTTGCGTTTACCCTGCCCATGCCGGTCGTTGAGGCCGAGCAGAGGGCTGCGACCCCGGCTCAGGCGGCGGTGATAGGGCTGGCGGCGGGGCAGCCCGACTACCGACTGCTAGTCGTTGACGACAACGAAGACCACCGCTACCTGCTCAGTCAGCTGCTGCAGTCGGTGGGCTTTGAGGTGCGCGAGGCCATCAATGGAGCAGAGGCGATCGCCCTGTGGCAGAGCTGGCAGCCCCAGCTGATCTGGCTCGATATGCGAATGCCCGTCATGAGTGGCTATGAGGCGGCCCAGGCCATTCGCGCCCAGGAGCAGGCCCAGGATCGAGACAGATCTCAACCGCCAACCATCATCATTGCCCTGACCGCCAACGCTTTTGAAGACGACCGGGCTCGGGCGATCGACAACGGCTGCGATGACTTTGTGCGCAAGCCTTTTCAGGCCAACCACCTGCTGGCCAAGCTGACCGAGCACCTCGGCGTGCAGTACAGCTACAGCCCCCTAGCGCCATCGAGCGGGCCTCAGCCCCTGGCTCATACCGAGGCGATCGCCCTCTTGAGCGGGCTATCTGACTCTCTGCTGGATCAACTGCAGCAGGCCACCCTTCAGCTTGATGGCGATCGACTGATCCAGCTCATGGCTCAGTTCTCCGAGGCCCAGAATCCGCTGGTGGCTTGGCTGACCCAGCAGATTGAAGACTTCGCCTTTGACACCATTCACGACTTGATCAAGCAGGCAAAAAGTGCGGAATAGCAATCGGCTCTAGCGGTTGGTGATAACCACCCCAGCAATTACCAGGCTGCCGCCCATCAGCAGCGATGAGGTGGGGGTTTCGTTTAAAAATAGAGCCGCCAGGGCGATCGCAAACACTGGCACCAGGTTAATAAACACGCCCGCCCGAGCTGGCCCCAGCTGTCGCAGGCCGTCGTAGTACCAGCTAAACCCCACCGCCGAGCCCAGCACCCCCAGATAGACCAACCCGCTCCAGGTGGTGACGGTAGCGGTGGCAATCGCGCCCGCTAATCCCTCCCCTAGCGCTGGCCCCAGCAGCATGACGGCCCCGGCCATACAGGCGTAGGTGGTGGCTGCAAAGGGTGAGAGTTCGGCCATCACGGCTTTGCCTAGCAGGGTGTAGCTCATCCAGCTGAGCACGCAACCCAGCATAAATAGCTCGCCCAGACCCACATCGCCCCGCAGCAGTTTTACCGGGTCGCCGTCGCTGATCACTACCGCCGCCCCCAGCAGCGAGAGGCCAATGCCCGCCAGCTTGGTGCGGGTGAGAGGGTCTTTGAGCCAGAGGGCGGCCCCGAGCGCGATCGCCACCGGGTTGAGGGCAATAATCAGCGCCGCCCGCCCCGCCTCGACGGTCTTTAGCCCCGAGAAGAAAAATACGTTGTAGGCAAAAATGCCCGTTAGCCCCAGCAGCGCGATCGATAGCCACAGCTTTTGCGGGGGCCGAGGCAGAGAACCTTCGATGGTGTAGGTGAGGAGCAGGAGGGCGATGGATGCGATCGCAAAGCGACAAAAGGCAGCAGAAAAGGCCCCCATATCCTGCACCACCAGCCGCCCCGCAATGAAGGTGCCGCCCCACAGCGCCATAGTAATCAACAGTTTGAGGTAAGTCATAGCTACGGCATCCCAGGTTCAATGGGCTATGCCTGTCTCCTGGTGCTTGGTCGCAACACCCTGATAAAAATAGCCTGCTACCTTCGGTATTTTCTCGGCATAGGCGGCCTCTAGCTCTACCTGGTCAAACTGCTGCTCGATTAGCTGGCGCATGTTGCGGTTGATGTGGCACCCGCCGGCAATGCGCTTTTGCAGGGGCGTCAGCCGGTTTTGCCAGGTTTGAATGCCGGGCTCGGGGCTGAGACCGTGCTCAACAAAAAAGAATCGACCACCGGGCTTCAGCACCCGATAAATTTCGGCCAGGGCCCGCTCAATATCGGGAATGCTGCACAGCGTGAACGTGCTAATTACACTATCAAAGGTGCCGCCCGCCATGGGCAGCGCCTCGCCGCTCAGCATGTGGTGCTCGACTGTAATCGGGGAAGCCTCGATGCGCTTTTGGGCCAGGTGGTGTACCCCTGGGCTGGGGTCTACGGTGACGATCTGGCGCACGCGATCGGGATAGTAGGGTAAATTTAACCCGGTGCCAAAGCCAATTTCGAGGACTTCGCCGCTCACCTCGGCCAGCACGTCTCGTCGGTAGCGCGCCAGCGTCGGTCCAGACATAGACAAGTCGAGCAGGTAAGGCAGAATTTTTTCGTTGTAAAGGCCCATTGAGCTATGTTCCCGTCGATCTAGCATCATTCATGCTACGGGGTTATTCTACACACCGCACCTAAGCACTATGTCTTTCAAACTGATCACGGAACCCTCGATTGAGACCAAAATTCGCTGCATGCGGCAGCGGGTGCGGTGGCAGCATCCCCAGCTGGTCGAGCGCGATATTGACCAGACCCGCCTGGTCATTGACGATCGCGGCGCAGACGACGAAGCTTTCTCGTTTTTGGTGGTGGGCGACAGCGGCACCGGGCGGCACCGCCGCAGCAGCCCCCAGCGTCAGGTGGCCAAGCAGCTGTTGGCCCACGCCGACTCGGCCCGGTTTATGCTGCACACGGGCGATGTGGTGTACCTGGTGGGCTCTCGCGACCAGTACCAGTCGAACTTTATCAAGCCCTATCGAGAGTGGCTGGTGGGGGGCGACGACTACCGACACCTGGCCTACGATCGCATGGTGTTTAAGCGGCCCGTTCTGCCAGTACCGGGCAACCACGACTACTACGATCTGCCGACCTTAATTGGGCTGGTATCGGGGATCACTGGGCCGCTGCGCTATGCCCTGCGCTCGTACCTAGACCTGGATGTGAGCTGGCGCGGCTCTCACCGGGGCGACGCCTACGCTAGAGCGTTTTTAGACTACCTGAAGGCGGTGCCGCAGAACGGGCTGGGCCAGCATTTAGATACCCACTACACCAGCTCTGTAGATGATCCGGTGGGGGGCAGCCGCGCCCTCACCTACCGGCCCGGTGAGTTTACCCGGTTGCCCAACCGCTACTACACCTTTCGCTACGGCGGCATCGACTTTTTTGCCCTCGACTCCAATACCTTTAATCAGCCCCTACCCGTTGTTCACGACCGGGCCAGCCGTCAAGAGCTGCAGCAGCAGTGCCAGCAGCTTGAGGCCAAAAAGGCCGATCTGCTGCGGCAGGCCGGTGCCGAAGTCCTCAGCCTCGATGGTGAAGATCCTCAAGAAGACATCACCGAAAAGATCGAATCGATTGACGAGCAGCTCAACGACATTGCCAAGCAGCTCGACAGCGCTCGCATTTCCACTGTGGATGCTGAACAGCTCGATTGGGTGCGCGATCGCCTGATTGCCTCCTGGCAAAACCCGGCGGTGCGGGGGCGCATTCTGTTCTTTCACCACCCACCCTACGTTACCGAGGCGACCAAGTGGCCCCAGGGGCAAACCCTGGCGGTGCGCCACCACCTGCGCCAGGTGCTCGACGCCGTCGCCGCCGAGGTGGGCGAAATCGCCCAGGGTCGCCCCCTGGTCGACCTGGTGCTCAACGGCCACGCCCACTGCTTCGACTACCTGCGCACGGGTGACACCGGCCACGGCGATGCCCACATTCCCTGGGTAGTCTGCGGCGGCAGCGGCTACAGCCTCAGGCGGCAGCGCGAAGAAGGCCCCGAGCTGACGGAAACGATCGATGGCACCCCCCGCACTGTGGCCAAATCGCACCTGTACCTGGGCCGCAGCGGCAAGGGCAGCCAGCTCAAGCGGCCCTACTCGGGTCTGCGAGTGGAGGTGTCCGGCGGCAGCCCACCGCAGCTGATTCTGACGCCACTGGTGGCGGAGAAGTTTGACGGCCACTGGAAGGGGTTTGAGATGGAGTCGTTTGAGGTTTAGCGGGGGAAGAGGAGGCGGTGAGGAGGGTGAGGCGGTGAGGAAGGTGAGGAATTCAAAGTTCAAAGTTCAAAATTTTGAATTCTCAATTTTGAATTTTGAATTCTCTCATCCCCTCATCCACCTTCGTGCCTAAAGCCTTAACGTCCACCGCATATCCGGCCACCACTAAGTACACGGCGTCGGCGACGGTGCCGACTTGGCGAGTCAGGCTGCCGAGGCGATCGCGAAACAGTCGTCCAATCGGGTAGGCGGGCACCACGCCCCAGCCGGTTTCTTCGGAGACCAGAATGACGGTGGCGGGGGTTTGGCGCAGGCTCTCAACCAGGGACCGGACGGTTTGCTGCCAGGTAGCGTCGTCTTGCTCTAGCAGGTTGGCGAGCCAGGTGCCGAGGGAGTCGATCAGCAGGCAGTCCTGGGCGGTGGCGGCGAGAAGGGCCTCAGGCAGGGCGATAGGGACTTCTTTGAGCTGCCAGTGGGCGGGGCGGCGATCGCGGTGCAGTTCCACCCGCTTTTGCCAGTCCAGATCCGTTGGGTCAACGCTGGAGGTGGCAATGTAAACGACCGATTGGCCCGATTTGATGGCCAGGGCTTCGGCCCACTCGCTTTTGCCCGATCGCGCCGGGCCAGTGACTAGAGAGATGCGATCGCTTGTAGCCAATGGAAGTATTGTTTCCGAATTACGCTAGGGACGCTGAAAGTATCTGTTGAGCTGTCAGAGCCAAACCTGGTAGCACCGAGCATCGAACGACCTCGCTGCCCGTAAATATCTCATCGTCGTAGCGGCCCGATTGTAGACGGCCCACTATCACCTGCCCTTTAAGCGGGTCAACAATCCAGTATTCAGGAATGTCTAGAACGCTGTATTCACTGTGTTTGGCGCGGTAATCAATGGTAACAGTAGAATCGCTGACGACTTCGACTACCAGCAGCGGGGGTGGGTCAGTCAGTTCAATAATGGCTTCCTTGGCTCGCATGGCCTCCCACTGTACCGTTGGCAGCAGCACTACGTCGGGAATACGGGAGGTATCCCAGCGAGTGCTGCGGGGAGAGCGCACCCCAATGCGCATATCCTTCGCTGTCCAGGGCTGGCCTGCCTGCTGGGCAGCGGCCTTGAACTGCTCGGTGAGAAATTCGGCGATCGCTCCGTGCAGTCCGGTACCTATGCCCATGGGCACCAAGTCCCCATCCACCAGCTCGTAGCGGGTGCCGCTGCCATCGTCGTAGGCCAGGTAATCTGCCAAGGTCAGTTTTTGAGTTGTAACTGCCATGGCTAGTGACCTAAAGGCGCTGGTTTCAGTGTAGATCAGCGAGCGTGGGACGATTCTTAAACTGCGAAATTCCAGGTGCTACTCCAAATCCCAGAGTTCTTCAAAAACCCTGGAATTTTTCTTGGCCTAGTGCAAAAAAGCGTCGATTTCGTCCACCAGCCAGGCTTTTTCGACTTGGGTTAGGGGCGTGCCAAACTTATGCTGGTTGAGGTCGTCTAACAGGGCGATGGTATATACGGGGCGATCGCCTTCGGCCTCCACGCTAGAGCCAGAATGCCCTGTTCTCACTTCTACCTTGACCAGATCGGCGGTGTTCCCCGTCATCTGGTGTCGCCAATTCCACAGGCGACGGGTGAGGGAGAAGCGTTGCTGGTCAATGCTCAGGCGCACGTGAGCCATCAAAGAATTTGCAGCAGCGGAAATCAGGCCAAAACCCAACACCCCAAAGGGGGCCACCAGCAGCAGCACAAAACCTTCTCCCGCCAAAATCAACGCTCCTAAAACCAGCAGTACGAACCCGTTCCAAAGCAAGCTGAGCAGAGCTAGCCCAGCGGTTTTGCCCCGCAGCCCCGGCGGTGGAATAGTAATCACTAATTCTTTCGGAGACTTGTATACCTGCACCTTTGTACCCGCTGGCGGGCGAAGACTGAGGGGTCGGGGCGCAGCGGCGGTAGCCAGGGAGGCAGGCTGGGTCAGGGCCGCCAGCGCCACCTCAGCCGAGGCAAAGCGGTCTTCGACCAGGGGGTCAATCAGCTGGTCGAGCCAGTCGGCAAAGGCGGGCGATACCGATACATAGGGGCGAAAGTTGATCCGCAGGCGCTCCTGGGGCAGGTCGGCGGGCGACTGATGGGTGAGCAAAAACAGCAGCGTGGCCCCCAAACTGTAGAGATCGGTGGCGGGTACGGCCTGACCGCGAAACTGCTCGGGGGCCATATAGCCGTAG
Source organism: Nodosilinea sp. AN01ver1 (assembly GCF_050565655.1). Lineage (NCBI taxonomy): Bacteria > Bacillati > Cyanobacteriota > Cyanophyceae > Nodosilineales > Nodosilineaceae > Nodosilinea > Nodosilinea sp. AN01ver1. The sequence goes on from NZ_JBNXVS010000013.1 coordinate 55,956, forward strand.
GTGCCAACCACCGTGCTGCCCTGGCTAAGGCTGTGGTGGTAGACGGTTTGTACCGCGCCAAAATCGACCAGATAAATGTGGCCGTCGTCGCGGCAAATGAGGTTCTGGGGCTTAATGTCGCGGTGAATAACGGGCGGGCTGAGGCCGTGGAGATACACCAGCACCTTGAGAACCTCGGCGGCAATGCGGCGGGCTTCTGTTTCATCAACCCGACCCCCGACCTCAACCCAGTCGGCCAGAGAGGTGCCCTCGGCCAGGTCTTGGGCTAAATAAAACCAGCGGTTGTCGGCGGTATCGACCTGGAAAAAGTCGATATACTGCGGAATCGCAGGGTGGTCGAGAGTTTTGAGAATGCGGGCCTCGCGTTCAAACAGCTCAATTTTCTTCCAGTCTTGCAGGCCGCGCAGTGAGAGCGCTTTGAGGGCAATGGTTTGGCCCGTCGCCAGCACCTCGGCAGCATAGGTGGTACCGCTGCTGCCCTGGCCCAGGGGTCGCAGAACGCGGTAGCGTCCGTCAATGATGTCGCTGCCAGCTTGGGCGAACGTCATGGTAAGGGTTTAGGTTTAAAATAGCCTATGCCTATTATGCCGCTGGCTTATACCGCTAGCCCAAGGGTGCCGCTAGCCCAGGTATGCCGCTGACCCAGAGATGCCGCTGGCCCAGACTGGCCGTCGCCGCATTCCCTTGGCTAGACCAACACAGGCCAGCCGCAGCCCAAAAATCTCTCTTTGCCGGGTGTTTAGCGGGGCTGAGAGAATAATCCTGCTGGTTTAGGTTCTCTGGGGAGCCAGGGGCCACTAGACTAGTGGCAGTCGTTTAGCTGAGATGCAGTCGTTGACCGATGCGCAAACTACACCAATTCCCCTCGCAGTAGACCGCAGAGAGCTGCAAGAGCTGGTGCGATCGCAGCTACAGGTACTGCTGGAGCAGGGCAATTTGCCAGGGGCCAAAGCGCTGCTGGTGCCGGTGCAGCCTGCCGATATTGCCGAGGCGATCGAAGACCTGCCCGAGGCCATGCAGGCGATCGCCTTTCGGCTGCTGGGCAAGGGCGAGGCGATCGAGGTCTACGAAAACCTCGACACCAGCATTCAGCAGGCCCTGATCGAAGACTTCAAGCGCCAGGATGTGCTCGACATCGTCGACAAAATGTCGCCCGACGACCGGGCCAGGCTGTTTGACGAGCTGCCCGCCAAATTTGTGCGCAGCCTGCTCTCCCAGCTCAGCCCCCAAGAGCGCGAGGCCACGGCCCAGCTGCTCGGCTACGAGGCCGGTACCGCCGGACGCATCATGACCCCGGAGTACGTCGCCCTCAAAGAAGGCTGGACCGTGCTGCGCGCCCTCGACTACATTCGCAGTCGCGCCTTCGTCAGCGAAACCATTTACTACCTGTTTGTCACCGACGCCGCCCGCCGCATGACCGGCATTCTCTCGCTGCGGCACCTGGTCACGGGCCAGCCCGAGCAAACCATCGGCGACCTGATGACCCGCGACGTGATCTCGGTGCGCACCGACACCGACCAGGAAGAAGTGGCTCGCCTGGTGCAGCGCTACGACTTTTTGGCGGTGCCTGTGGTCGATACCGAAGACCGTCTGGTCGGCATCATCACCGTCGACGACCTGATCGACGTGCTAGAGGCTGAAACCACCGAAGACATCTACACCCTGGGCGGCGTGCAGAGCGGCGGCGACAGCTACTTTCAAGCCAACCTGTTTGATGTAGCCCGCAAGCGAGTGGTGTGGCTCTCCATTTTGCTGGTCACCAACACCGCCACCACCGCCGTCATTCGCAGCCAGCAGGATATTTTGCAGCAGGTGGTGGCCCTGGCGGCGTTTATTCCGCTGCTGATTGGCAGCGGCGGCAACGTGGGGGCGCAGTCGTCTACAGTGGTAATTCGCGGTCTCAACACCCAGGAAATTAGCTCTAAGCAAGCCCTTTCGGTCATTCGACGAGAGGCGATCGCGGGGGCCGTGCTGGGCCTCATGCTGGGGGCCGTAGTCACGGCCTGGGCCTACTTGCTCCAGGGCAACCTGCCGATCGCCATTACTGTGGGCATTAGCCTGGTCGCCATCTCCATTTTGGCCTCCACGGCTGGCGGCACCCTGCCCCTGCTGTTTGATGCCCTGAAGTTTGACCCGGCCCTGATGTCGGCCCCGTTTATCACCACCATTGTCGACGTGCTGGGGGTGCTGCTCTATCTCACCCTGGCCCGGCACATGCTGGGGCTGGCCTAACCGGCGAAATGGGCATGGACGGCCCGCCCTGGCACCTCGCTCCCTGCCTCGTTTTGTTAGCCTTGCTACCTATTTGTCTTAGGATAGAAGCACAGTGGCTGGTTCCTGGTTCACAATCTGATCACGAGGCTGTACTTTTTGCCCGCTTCCCTATACAAATGTTTACAATACTCGTGTGAGGTTGTTGCGGTTTAGGCCGCCTGGCTGCCCATACTCAAATGTCAACTTTTAATTAACTCAAGACTAAAATTCAAGCCCAAGCTTACTCAAAAAGCTCAGCCACCGTTCTACGTTTGTAGCCTCAGCCATCCCTAGACACTATTTTGGGATTATGGATTTAAACGGTTCGCCTACTCTGAACAACCCATCGCGCTCAAATCCCGACCACCCTGAGCCCTCCGTGCTGCAAAAGATCAAGCAAGACCTCAAGAACGATCTGATCGCCGGGCTGCTGGTGGTTATTCCGCTGGCCACGACCATTTGGCTGACCATTACGATTTCGGCCTGGGTGGTACGTCTGCTGACCCGCTTTCCCCGGCAGCTAACCCCCTTTGATGGTCTCAACCCCGTTCTGCTCAACTTTATTAACCTGCTGATTGGCCTGTCGGTGCCGCTGCTGGCGATCTTAATTATTGGTTTGATGGCGCGCAACATTGCCGGGCGCTGGCTGCTGGATGTGGGCGAAAAGGTGGTGCAGTCGATTCCGCTGGCGGGGTCGGTGTACAAAACCCTGCAACAGCTTCTGCAAACGGTCTTTCAAGACTCCAGCACTCGCTTTCGCCGCGTGGTGCTGGTGGAGTACCCCCGCAAGGGCGTTTGGGCGATCGCCTTTGTGACTGGTGCCATGACCGCCGCCGCCGCGCCCAACCCCTCCAACATGCTGAGCGTGTTTGTGCCCACCACCCCCAACCCCACCAGCGGCTGGTACGCCATCGTGCCCGAAACCGACGTGGTGAACCTGGCTATTTCCATTGAGGACGCGTTTAAGGTGCTGCTCTCGGGCGGCATTGTTGGCCCTAACCTGGCCTCGGCTGTGCCCGCCGATCGCACCATGGCTTTGGTCAACGAAGGCGATGCGCCCATTTCTCTAGGCCAGGGCGACGCCGAAATGGCCCCCGAAAGGGCTACCTATCCGCAGCAACTTTCCGTCTTGCCGATGGAAGAAGATTGCTAAGATATAGCCTGGCTCTAGCCTGCTCGCCCCCGGCTGCGCCCAAATGGCCGCTGGGGCAGCGCTGTCTGGGCAAATATTCTACACCGCCGCTTCTGGGAGACAATGACTATGCAAGCCCGCCGTATGGCCCGCGAGTTGGCCCTGCTGGGCCTCAGCCAGCTTCCTGAACAGCCTGGCAAACTGGCTATGCAAGACTTTGAGAAGCTGCTGCTGGCCGCCATTCAAACCCTGACCACCGAGGCTAAAGACGCTCTCGAAACTGCCTCCGATGAGCTCAAGCGGGGCAACCAGCACCTGGTCGATAGCGGCACTCGGGCCAGCGATGTCGAAAAAGGGCGGGCCATGGTCGAAGCCGCGATCGACCTCACCCAGAACGCCATCAACCGCCTGGCCCATGCGGTCGAGCTGCCTGAGTTTATCCGCCTCAGCAACCAGTCTGAAATTGAAGCCTTTGCCCTGGAGCTAATCAGTAACACTGCCAAGCACCAGGCCCAGGTCGATACTATTCTCGACGAAGCGATGGTCGCCTGGAACCTCAAGCGCCTGGCCCGCATCGATCGCGACATTTTGCGCCTGGCCGTGGTCGAAATGAACTACCTGGGCACCCCCGACCGGGTCGCCATCAACGAAGCGGTAGAGCTGGCCAAGCGCTACAGCGACGAAGACGGCTACCGCTTTATCAACGGCGTGCTGCGCCGGGTGGTAACCCGTGGAGAGGCAGAGTCAGGTGTCGAGGAGAGTGGGGCGACGGTGGATGGCTCGGTGGTGTAGGTGAGTAGGTGGGTGGATGGGTAGATGGGTAAATGGGTGACGGTCCCTGAGCGAAGTCGTTCGCGCTAGCGTCTCCCGTAGGGAGAAAGGGAGCGGAGTCGTTCGCGTTAGCGTCTCCCGTAGGGAGAAAGGGAGCGAAGTCGAAGGGAGCGAAGTCGAAGGACGTGAACGGGTGGGTAAGCCCGAGGCTTCTGGTGTGGATTGGCGAACCTAGCTAGGCCCTCAGGACGATACTATTAAAAACAGTAACGACATCCGCAAGGTAGCTCTGATATGTCTGGGTTCAACTGGTTTCAGCGCAGTTTCGACAAGTCTAAAAGCGCCGAGGCCGACGCTAAAGCCACTGATGAAGCCAAGGCCGCTGAAGCCAAAGCGCCTGAACCCGCAAAAGAGCCCAGTACCGCTAGCCCGCAGCTCTCGTCAGAGGACTACCTGAAGTGGGCCAAGGCGGCCTACCAAAACATTCAAAAGCAGCAGAGCGAAGCAAAGCCCGAGGAACCGCCTGAAGAGCAGCCAGAGCAGCGATCGCCCGAGCCTGAGACAGCCGCTGAGGCTGAGGACACGGCTGCTGCCCAGACGGTAGAACCTGAGGTGGCGGCAGCGATAGATGAGGCTGAGGCCGAAGCCGCTGAACCAGTAGCCCCCGAACCAGTAGCCGCTGAAGAGGCGATCGCAGCCTCAGCCCCCGCAGTCTCGCCTGAGGCCGAAGCCCCTGCCACAGAACCTGTGGCGGCTGAAACCGTGGCGGCTGAGCCTGTAGCGCCTGAAACCCAAGCGCCTGAAACCCAAGCGCCCGAAACTAGAGCAGACAAGGTAGCAGCGCCCGCTGCCGAAACGACTGAGCCAGAACCCGCCGCCCCTCGCCCCTTTTGGGCTCAGGCCGAAGCAGAACGTCAGCAGCGCCTGGCCCAGCTCGAAGCGACCGCGATTGCAGAGCCAGAACCCGAACCCGTCGCCGTCGCGGCTGCTCCACCGGCCCCCGTCCTCCCCGATATCGACCTCGATGAGGCCTTTTTATGGTCGGCAGAGGTGCTGGCGGCCCAGGGGCGACGACCCGACGATGTTTCGGCAGAAGAAATTACCTGGCTCAACAAGCTGCGCCAGGGGCTCAACAAAACTCGCCTCAGCCTGGTCAACCAGCTCAAGGCCATCGTCGGTCAGGGGCCGCTCAACGACGATGCGGTAATGGAAATTGAGGCGCTGCTGCTGCAGGCCGATGTCGGTGTCGCCGCCACCGATAAGGTGATTGCAGCCCTGCAGGAGCGGATGCGCCAGGAGGTGCTGCCGCCCGACCAGGCGATCGCCTATCTGAAATCCATTCTGCGCGACATGCTCGACGCCCCCCTGGGCAACACCCACAACCTCACCTTCACCCCCGAAAAAGGCAGCTTTAACATTTGGCTGATGACTGGGGTCAACGGGGCGGGCAAAACGACCACCATCGGCAAGCTGGCCCACATTGCCAAAAAATCGGGCTACAACACGCTGATTGCTGCCGCCGACACCTTCCGGGCCGCTGCCGTAGAGCAGGTCAAAACCTGGGGGGCTCGCAGCGATGTCGACGTCATCGCCAACCCAGGGCAGAATACCGACCCGGCGGCGGTGGTCTACGACGCGATCGCCGCTTCCCAGTCTCGCCACATCGAGCTGCTGCTGGTCGACACCGCCGGTCGTCTGCAAAACAAAAAGAATCTGATGGACGAGCTGGCCAAGATTCGCCGCATTGTCGATAAAAAAGCCCCCGATGCCCAGATCGAGGCCCTGCTCGTGCTCGACGCCACCCTGGGTCAAAACGGTCTGCGCCAGGCCGAAGTCTTTGCCGAAGCCGCCAACCTCAGCGGCGTGGTGCTGACTAAACTCGACGGCACCGCCAAAGGCGGCGTGGCCCTGGCCGTAGTTGAGCAGCTCGGCCTGCCGATTCGATTCATCGGCGCTGGCGAGGGCATCGAAGACCTGCGGCCCTTCTCCAGCTACGAGTTTGTCGAAGCGCTGCTGAGCGGTTGAGCGGTTGACCGCTGCTGAAAACATTCTGTAGTCACTCGATTGTGGCCCCATCGCTGTGCGGTAGCTAAAAGGCTTTTGCGCAGGGACAACGCGCGATTTATAGAGAATCGGCTGCCATGATAGGCTGACGATTATTACAATAGGTAAACAAAGGGCACTGCCCCGCCTGCCGCTTTAATTACCCTTGACTGCAACGTTAAGGGGCATTTGTGCTTGCAATTTCCCCTTTTTCCTGTAGCGCGTCCTATGGCTTTCTCTTCGATTACCCGTGCTCTGCAACGCTCTCCCCTCACGGGCGAACTGCTGGGTAAGCTCGACCAGCAGGGCAGGCTGGTGCTCAATGGGGTCGCTCGATTGCCCAAAGGCCTCGTCTCCTCGGCGCTGGCCCAGGCTCAGAATCGGCCTTTGCTGGTGATTACCGCCACCCTCGAAGAAGCCGGGCGCTGGGCCACTCAGCTCGAAGCGATGGGCTGGGATACAGTCCACTTCTACCCCACCTCTGAGGCATCGCCCTACGACCCCTTTGATCAGGAGTCAGAGATGACCTGGGGCCAGCTTCAGGTGCTGGCCGAGCTGCTGGCGCTGAAAGGAGAAGACTCGGCAACGCGCAAACTGGCGGTGGTTGCGACGGAGCGAGCCCTGCAGCCTCACCTGCCGCCCGTTTCGGCCCTGGAGCCCTACTGCCTGCGGCTGGAGCTAAAGCAGGAGATTAACTTTAAGGAACTGGGGCAGCGGTTGGCCACCCTCGGCTACGAGCGAGTCACGGTGGTCGAAACCGAGGGCCAGTGGGCGCAGCGGGGCGACATTATCGATGTGTACCCGGTAGCGTCGGAACTGCCTGTACGCCTGGAGCTGTTTGGCGACGAGCTAGAACGGCTGCGCGAGTTTGACCCAGCTACCCAGCGATCGCTCGATGCGATCGATCACCTGGTGCTTACCCCCACCCAGTACGGCCCGGTGATTATTGAGCACCTGCGCGACCAGGGCAAGCTGGAGGGACTGCTGCCGGTCGCCGCCCAGGAAGGGCTGGAAAGCGGCATTCTCCCTGAGGGAACCCGCCGCTGGCTGGGGCTCGCCTTTGCTCAACCCGCTTCCCTGCTAGACTACCTGCCGGAAACCAGCCTGGTTGCGGTAGACGAGGTTGACCAGTGCCAGGCCCACAGCGATCGCTGGCTAGAGCACGTTGAAGACCACTGGCAGGAGGTCAGGAGTGGGGCGTGGGGAGGTGAGGAAGATGAGGCGGCTGGGGAAGATGACGAGCAAGACCCATCCACCCATCCACCCATCCACCCATCCACCCATTCCCTTCCCAAGATCCACCGCTCCTTCACCGATGCCCTCAGCGACGCTGAGGTATTCCCGCGCATTGACCTCTCAGAAATTGCCGAGACCAACAATGGCCTGAACCTGGCCAGCCGCCCGGTGCAGGCGATTCCGCACCAGTTTGGCAAGCTGGCGGAGACAATACGCAGCGAAACCAAGCGCAAGTATGCCGTCTGGCTGGCCTCGGCCCAGCCTTCTCGCTCGGTGGCGCTGCTGCAGGAGCACGACTGCCCGGCCCAGTTTATCCCCAACCCCAGGGATTTTAATGCGATCGACAAGCTGCACGCCCAGCACGTGCCGGTGGCGGTGAAGTACTCGGGTCTGGCAGAGCTGGAGGGCTTTGTGCTGCCCACCTTCCGCATTGCGGTGGTCACCGATCGCGAGTTTTTTGGTCAGCACACCCTGGCCACGGGCGGCTATGTGCGCAAGCGGCGACGGGCCGCCTCCAAACAGGTTGACCCCAACAAAATGAAGCCGGGGGACTTTGTCGTCCATCGCAGCCACGGCATCGGCAAATTCATCAAGCTGGAAAGCCTGGTGCTCAACCACGAGACCCGCGACTACCTGGTGATTCAGTACGCCGACGGGCTGCTGCGGGTGGCCGCCGACCAGGTGGGGTCGCTGTCGCGGTACCGGGCCGCCAGCGGCCAGGCCCCGGTGCTCAACAAAATGACCAGCACCGCCTGGGAAAAAACCAAGGGCCGGGCCAAAAAAGCGATTCAAAAAGTCGCGGTCGACCTACTCAAGCTCTACGCCCAGCGGGCCAAAATGGAGGGCTACGCCTACCCCCCCGACATGCCCTGGCAGCAGGAGCTGGAGGATTCTTTCCCCTACCAGGCTACCCCCGACCAGCTCAAGGCCGTGCAGGACGTGAAGCGCGACATGGAGAGCGATCGCCCCATGGATCGCCTGGTCTGCGGCGATGTGGGCTTTGGCAAAACCGAGGTGGCGCTGCGGGCCATCTTCAAAGCCGTCACCGCCGGACAGCAGGTGGCGCTGCTGGCTCCCACCACCATTCTCACCCAGCAGCACTACCACACCCTCAAAGAGCGCTTCGCCCCCTACCCGATTCAGGTGGGGCTGCTCAACCGCTTCCGCACCCAAAACGAGAAAAAAGAGATCTTGCAGCGGCTAAAAACCGGCGAACTCGACGTGGTAGTCGGCACCCACCAGCTGCTTGGCAAAGGCGTATCTTTCAAAAGCCTGGGCCTGCTGGTGGTCGATGAAGAACAGCGCTTTGGCGTCAACCAAAAAGAGCGAATCAAATCGCTCAAAACCCAGGTGGATGTGCTCACCCTCAGCGCCACCCCGATTCCGCGCACCCTCTATATGGCCCTGTCTGGCGTGCGCGAGATGAGCCTGATCACCACGCCGCCACCTTCGCGCCGCCCGATCAAAACCCACCTGTCGCCCATGGACCCCGAAGCCATTCGCACCGCCATTCGGCAAGAGCTGGATCGCGGTGGTCAAGTGTTCTACGTGGTGCCGCGCATTGAGGGCATTGAGGAGGTTTCCGCCAAAATTCGCGAGATGGTGCCGATGGCTAGAATTGCGATCGCCCACGGCCAGATGGACGAAGGCGAACTTGAATCGACCATGCTCACCTTCAGCAACGGCGAGGCCGAAGTGCTGCTCTGCACCACCATCATTGAGTCAGGGCTAGATATCCCCCGCGTCAACACCATTTTGATCGAAGATGCCCACCGCTTTGGCCTGTCGCAGCTTTACCAGCTTCGGGGCCGGGTAGGACGAGCGGGCATTCAGGCCCACGCCTGGCTGTTTTACCCCAAAAAATCGCTCACCGACAAAGCCCGCCAGCGCCTGCGCGCCATCCAGGAATTCACTCAGCTCGGCTCTGGCTACCAACTGGCCATGCGCGATATGGAGATTCGCGGCGTCGGCAACTTACTGGGGGCCGAGCAGTCGGGCCAGATGGATGCGATCGGCTTCGACCTCTACATGGACATGCTGGAAGAAGAGATCGCTGAGATTCGCGGCCAGGACATTCCCAAAGTCGAAGACACCCAGGTCGATCTCAACGTCACCGCCTTTGTGCCCAACGACTACATCCCCGATCTGGAGCAGAAGATGGCGGCCTACCGCTCCCTGGCCTCGGCCAGCAGCAAGGTAGAACTGGTGCAGATTGCGGCAGATTTGAGCGATCGCTACGGCCCCATCCCCCACGCCACCGAGCAGCTGGTGCGCATGCTAGAGCTGAAGCTGGTCGCTAAAACGGCAGGCTTCTCGCGCATCAAGCCCGAGGGCAAGCAGCACGTGGTGCTAGAAACCCCGATGGAAGAACCCGCCTGGAAGAAGATCAGCGAAAAGCTGCCCAGCCACCTGAAGTCGCGCTTTGTCTACAGCGGCGGCAAGGTCGTAGTGCGCGGGCTGGGCGTGCTAAAGCCCGAAAAGCAGCTAGAGAGCCTGACCGAATGGCTGGGGTATTTGCAGGGGGTAGTACCAGAGCCACTGGCTAGCTAAACTAAAGGGCTAACTTCATGAGATTCGAATGGGATCCAGCCAAAGCCGATAGCAATCTCAGGAAGCATGGTGTTAGCTTTGAAGAAGCTCAAGCTGTCTTTGCCAACTCTCTAGCCGTCATCTTTGAGGATCCAGTTCACTCAGTGGATGAGCAGCGTGAGATTATCATTGGCCATTCCCAGCGGAATCGACTGCTGCTAGTCTCTTTCACTGAACGACCTGGCAAGATTCGTATCATTAGTGCCCGTTTAGCCACCCGACCAGAGCGTGAGGATTATGAACGAAATGGCCTCTAACCCTATGCCAAGTTCTGAAGATGATCTGCAACCGGAATATCGCTTTGACTATCAAAAAGCGAAGCCCAACAGGTTTGCCGTCAGAAATGTAGAAAAGCTCAAAGTTGTTGTTTTAGACGACGATGTGGCCCAGGTGTTCACGACTCCTGAAGCGGTCAACAAAGCCCTTAGGGCATTTATCGAAGCAATGCCGTAGCCCCAGATTTAATGATTGAGTTGAATCAAGCCAAGTAGCTGCCAGTGCCTATGGTTTAATCACTCTGTTATTTTATGGAGAGGTGAGAATTGATGCAGAAGATCGATACCACGTCACCCCCTGCACGCGACCCAACCAAGACTGACTGGGATTTTGTTGAAGTGTGGATCGACCCTTTGCTGTCTCCGCCTTACCTTTTGTTGTTGATGGGTGAACCCTCTGGCAGTTGCCGTGTACACGACCCATCTGATGGATACAAGGTTGTGTTTAGCAGCGCTACCTACGATGAGGCTCAAACCTGGCTGCTGGAAGATGAATACGATCCAGTTGAAGGACGACTTGCTGCATCAGAATTATAGGTTTGTTCAATTCCCCATCCAGTCGTTGAGCTTCGCCTACGCCCTTGTGAAAACCTCAGCATCGCTCCCCTTGCTGAGCGGTGGAAGTCATTTATCCTCCCTTGGAACTCAACTCAAGCTAGAGCCAACTGACCTTTAGCTCCTTCTAAGCTGAAGGGAATGCCAGACCAGTGCGTTTGTAGCTGGTAGGGAATGACTCTTTGCCTGGTTTAGAGCCTAAATGGTTACCGTTTCGCAACAGCTTGCAGATAGTGCAGATTCCGAGTTGGCTTTGCCTTCGGTAATCATAGAAGAACCGGCCCAGGCGGCTAAATCGGCTGGGCTGCGCTACGTCAGCGACGATCGCCCTGGTTTTGGTCGGCGGCGGTGCGGCAAGGGGTTTACATATTTGGATCGCAAGGGCGATCGCATTTCTGACCCCAAGGTGTTAGAGCGGCTCAAGGCCATCGTCATTCCACCCGCCTGGGAGGAGGTGTGGATTTGCCCCTACCCCAACGGTCACCTGCTGGCCACCGGACGCGACGCCAAGGGCCGCAAGGTGTATCGCTACCATCCCGACTGGCGTGAGGTGCGCAATAAGACCAAGTTTGACCGCCTGATTCCTTTTGGCTACGCCCGCCCGCTAATTCGCGAAGTGACTGATCGCCACCTGCGCCAGCGCAATTTAACCCGCGAAAAGCTGCTGGCGATCGTGGTGCGGCTGCTCGAGGCCACCGTGATTCGCATTGGCAATGACGAGTACCGCGAGCAAAACCAGTCCTTTGGGCTGACCACCCTGCAGCAGGAGCATGTGGAGGTGGGGTCGAGCACAATCAGCTTTCACTTTATTGGCAAAAGCGGGGTAGAGCACGAGATTGAGCTGAGCGATCGCCGCCTGGCCCGAGCGATCAAGCGCTGCCAGGAACTCCCCGGTCAGCAGCTATTTCAGTATGTCGATGAGGATGGCGATCGCCGCGCCATTGACTCTGCCGATGTCAACGAGTATCTGCAAACCATCACTGGCGAAGACTTTACCTCGAAAGACTTTCGCACCTGGGCTGGCACCGCCTGCACCGCCGAAATTCTCAATGAGCTGGGGGAACCAACCTCGGCGACCAATGCCCAGGCCAATATTCGCGAAGCGATTAAAGGGGCGGCCCAGCACCTGGGCAATCGGGTGGCCACCTGCCGCAAGTTTTATGTGCATCCCACCGTGATTAAGGCCTACGAAGACGGCTGGCTGCTGGAGGTCTGGCGCGAGGCGGCCCAGGCCCCCAGCGAGTTTGACCTCACCACCGAAGAAAAAGCCCTAATCGCGGTTCTAAGTCATCCCCAACAGCCGTAGGTCAGCGATGGATGGGTCTCAGTCGCCTATTTTTATTGTTGGTGCGCCGCGATCGGGCACGACTTTGCTGGCGACAATGCTGGCCAGCCACAGCCAGATTAGTTGTGGGCCAGAAACCCACTTTTTCCCGTATTTAGAGGCGAACTATCAGCACCTGGCTGCGGTGCTCAGGGATGCGAACTGGCCCATGGAGGCGACCGAGTTTGTGGGGGCGATCGCCGTTGAAGACCATCCCATTGCCGAGCTGTTTGGCGTTACGCCCCAGGCGATCTATCGCTATCTGGCCGCTCGCAAACCTTCGCTGCAAGCCCTGCTCGAAAGCCTGACCGACCAGCACTGCACAGCGTTGGGCAAGCGCCGCTGGGCCGAAAAAACGCCCAACCATATTCTGCATCTCGCCACCCTGCGGCGGCTGTACCCAACTGCAAAAGTAGTTCGCATTGTGCGTGACCCACGCGATGTGGCGCTTTCGATGGCGGCCAAGCTGCCCTGGACCAGCGATATGCCCCTGCACAGTGCTTACCTGATCGAGCGCTGGTATCGCCAGAGTAAGGGCTTTTTTGAGCGCGATCGCCAGTCCTACACCCTTCAGTACGAAACCTTAGTCGCCCAACCATCCGAGACGCTGGAAAAGCTCTGTGACTTTCTCCAGGTTCCCTTTGAACCCGCTATGCTCAATACCGCCGCCGCCGCCCGCCACACCGCCCCCGCCCACGAAACCTGGAAAAATCAAGTGGTTCAGGGGCTGGATGCATCCCGCTGTTTGGCCTGGCAGCGGCAAAGGCCCGACGCCAGCTTGAAAGCCATCAGCACCGTCTGCCAGGAGATGATTAAAGACTTCGGCTACCGCCCGCTTGAGCCTGCCTTTACGCCGATCTTGGCCCACCACATCAGCGAGCGCTTTGTGCGCGATCGCCATCAGGAAATAGATCAACTCCTGGCCCATAGCCACCTTTTAGTTCCCTGCGATCCGTTGCAACTGCCTAGAGGTGAGCAGGTAGTCTATTGCGATGTGCCCATTAACGGCCACAACTACGGCAAGAGCCTGAGAAAATTTTGGCGATTTTGTCTGACGCTGGTGGCCCTGCGGCTCAGAGGGGTGATCATCAAATTCTGCGATTTTGGCCCCCGTCCTCAAGCTGAAAAGAACTGGCTCGGCCAACTGGCAGCGCACCTGCTGAAGCGCCTGGGTTCGCCCGTAGCACTGTTGGCTATGATAGGGCAGTCCAGCTCAAGGCAATAACCACCATGGCGGCACATGCACAGATTGGCATCATCGGCGGCAGCGGCCTCTATCAAATGGAAGCCCTCACCGATATTGAAGAAATTCGCATTGACACCCCCTTTGGCGCACCCTCCGATGCCATCATTCTGGGCACGCTGGATGGCACTCGCGTTGCCTTTCTGGCTCGCCACGGGCGCGGCCACACCCTGATGCCCACCGAACTGCCCTTTCGCGCCAACATCTACGCCATGAAATCCCTTGGGGTGGAGTACCTGATCTCGGCCTCCGCCGTCGGTTCGCTCAAAGAGGCCGCCAAACCGCTAGATATGGTCGTGCCCGACCAGTTCATCGATCGCACCCGCAACCGCGTCAACACCTTCTTTGGCGAGGGGCTGGTGGCCCACATCACCTTTGGCGACCCGGTGTGCAATGCCCTGGCGGGGGTGCTAGCCGATGCGGTCGAAAGCCTGGAGTTGCCCGATGTGGGCCTGCACCGGGGCGGCACCTACGTTTGCATGGAAGGGCCAGCGTTTTCGACCAAGGCCGAGAGCGAGCTGTACCGCAGCTGGGGAGCCACCGTCATCGGCATGACCAACCTGCCCGAGGCCAAGCTAGCCCGCGAGGCCGAAATCGCCTACGCCACCCTGGCCCTGGTCACTGACTACGACTGCTGGCACCCCGACCACGACAGCGTCACTGTGGAGATGGTGATCGGCAATCTGCAAAAGAATGCCGTCAACGCCCAGCGGGTGATTCGCGAGGTGGTCAACCGCATCGCCGCCAATCCACCTGAGTCAGAGGCCCATTCGGCGCTGAAGTACGCCATCATTACGCCCCTCGACAAAGCCCCGGCAGCGACGCTCGATAAGCTCAGCCTGCTGATCAAGAAGTATCTGCCCTGATTAGAAACCTGGTTTTTTGGGAAAAACCGGGTTCTGTAGCTACGACTGGACGGCTTCGCCCACGATGCGAAAGCCCACTTCGTTGCTGCGGGTATCGGCTTTGCGGCCCGATCGAAACGCCGAGCGGCACTGCTGGGGCGGGCTTTGCCACGAGCCGCCCCGCACCACCTGCCAGGTGTCGTCAGCGGCAGGGTTGGGCTGAGCTGAGCACCATTCCAGCACGTTGCCGTGCATGTCGTAGAGGCCAAAATCGTTGGCTTTGCCAAAGGCTCCGACCGCCGTGGTGGTGCCGCGAAACTGGCCGGGAGGCTCTTGGCGGTAGGGCTGGGTGCCGTTGTAGTTGGCCAGATCGGTGGTCAGGGTTTGGCCGGTGTGGAAGGGGGTGGTGGTTTTGGCGCGGCAGGCGTATTCCCACTCGGCCTCAGTGGGCAGGCGGTAGTGCTTAAGACTGGAGCCAGAGGGATATGTTTTAGCGAACTGGTTGAGCCGATCGCAAAACTCCACCGCCTCGGCCCACGACACCTGCTCGACGGGGCGATCGCTGCCGGTAAAGTAGGCCGGGTTGGGGTTGAGATCGAGGTTGACCCTGGGCATCTGCGCCACCGCCCGCCACTGCCCCTGGGTAATCGGGTGTACGCTCATCCAAAACGAATCGACGGCAGCAATGGTTTGGGCTGGCTGGGTTGGGTCGCGGCCTGGCTCGCTGTCAGGAGCCCCCAGCACAAACTGGCCGCCTGTAATGGCGACCAGGCGCAGCATCACCGGGCCAACTGGGGTTTCTAGCTGGAGGGCCTGGTGGGAGGGGGTGGAAAATTTGACCTGCGATCGCCCCATGCCAAACTCATCAACGCTCACCGATTCATAGCTGTACAGCTCGCTCGAAGTCATAGCCCCCAGACCAGGGTCAGAATTGGCCAGCTCAGAAGACTCCGGTTCAGGAGTTCCCAGTTCAGATGCCAGGTCAGGCGATGCAATAGCCGCCTCCGCCTGCTCGAGAGCGGTTTGAATGCGGTGGGGCAGAGTCGAAAGGTCAGGCATGGGGGGAGTCCCGCCCGTTCTCAGGGTTTGAAGCGCTGGCACCCGCTGATGAATGGCCAACGCCGAGCCGCTGCCCACCAGACCCAGCCCCATCATCCGCAGCCAGCGCCGCCGCCCCATTTTAGGCACAGGGGTAGTAGCCGCAGCACTGGCGGTGGCCAGTGCTGCGGCCAGTTCGTCAATCAGGTTGGCAGGGGGGGAGGTTGGGGTGCTGGGCCAAGATCGGCCCTCCGGGGCCGTCGCCCCCAGTCGGTCTTTGACCAGCGCTGCCGATTCGGTACCCACGGCCAAGCTAGTGAATACCCCTTCGACGCGGTGAATCAGCCGGTCGAGATCGCGGTGAAAGTCGGGATCGCAGCGCACCTGAGCGCTCTGGCGGTAGGCCAGGGCCTTGAGCCCCTCGGGCAGGTCGCGTTCTTCGGGCAGGGTGGCCCCACCCACCAGCACCGGAATGACGAGGCGATCGCGCTGTAGAGCGGTTTCAATCTCAATGCGCACCCAGTCGGCCGGGTTGACTAGTTTGGGCCGACCGCGATCGTCGGTAACGCCAAGCCAGTCGGGGTCAATAATCGCCAGCAGCACCGGGCAGTGGCTCACCTCCTGCTCTAGGTGGTGGCGAAAGTTCACCCCAAAGGGAATCGAATCGACATCTTTAAATACGCTGTTTTCACCAAAGTGCGCGACCAAGCGATCGTAGATTCGTCCCGTTATGTCGATGCTCGTGCGGCGACGGTAGGAGATGAAAATAGATTTAGCACTGCTCATAGTTGTTAGCTACCGAAATGGAGATTGCACACCTGATAGCTAGGATGAGCGACGCCTGTAGAAAGATTCCCGTTCTGAAAGAGTTGTCAAACTCCTTACATAGCTAGGTCTAATATATGAATCTTTTACGATCGCTTAAGGGGTAAGACCCCTTATTTGCAGCGGCAAAAGAATGCCTCAATTGAGTTAAAGACCTATGTTTTTTCTACCCGCTGCGCTGAATCTAGGCTTAATTACTCAACCCTAGGACCGATTGAGAAGCCAGGGGAAAACAGAACAATTAAGGCAGTCTAGGAGAGTTATAGCGGTATATAGAAGGACTATGTTACAGAACATCAAATTATCGCGGCCAATCGTTCTGCTAGCTAGCGATCGGTGACAGCAAAGCGTCTATTGGTTGCCTCAGTGAGCGATTCTGTTCCGACGCTGGGAGCTAACACCTTACAATCTTTAGGCTACCCCGCTGCTAGGAACCTGCTGTGACGGCTGACCCTCGCCTCGACGCGATCGCACAATACTTCGCCACCCGTGGCTGGCAGCCGCTCGCGTTTCAGGCCGAAACCTGGGCCGCCTACCTGGCCGAACGCAGTGGGCTGGTGCAGGTGCCCACCGGGTCGGGCAAAACCTACGCGGCGGTGATGGGGCCGATCGCCGAGATGATCGCCCAACCCACCGAAGGCTTGCAGCTGCTCTACATCACCCCCCTGCGCGCCCTGTCGCGGGATATTGAACAGGCGATTAAGCTGCCGATTGAGGCGATGGGTTGGAAGATTACCGTCGAGTCGCGCACGGGAGACACTAGCTCGTCGCGCAAGACCAGGCAGCTCAAGCATATGCCCAACATTCTGATCACCACGCCCGAGTCGCTGGCGGTGATGCTGTCGTACAAAGACGGAGCCAAGCGGTTTGGCCACCTGCGGGCGGTGGTGCTGGACGAGTGGCACGAGCTGATGAGTTCGAAGCGGGGCACCCAGGCGGAGCTGTGCGTGGGGTATTTGCGATCGCTCCAGCCCCATCTCCGCACCTGGGCCATCTCCGCCACCCTGGGCAACCTGGAAGAAGCCGCCCAAACCGCCGTGGGATTGGGCACCGAGCCTGTGATTATTCGCTCCAACCTACAGCGCGACACGGTGATCACCAGCATTCGCCCCGACTCGGTCGATACCTTTCCCTGGGCTGGGCACCTGGGCCTGCGCATGTTTGAAACCCTGATCGAGGCGCTCGATATTGAGAAATCGACCCTGATCTTTACCAACACCCGCAACCAGGCCGAGCGGTGGTACCAGGCGCTCAATTTTGCCCTGCCAGAGGAGAGCGATCGCATTGCCCTCCACCACGGATCGATCGATGTTAAAGAGCGAGAGGCGATCGAGGCGGGGGTGAAGTCGGGCGACATCAAGTGGGTGGTCTGCACCTCCTCGCTGGATTTAGGCGTAGACTTTCAGCCGGTAGAGCGAGTGGTGCAGATTGGCAGCGCCAAGAACCTAGCCCGGCTGCTCCAGCGGGCCGGACGCAGCGCCCACGTCCCAGAGGGCACCTCGGAGGTGTTCTTTTTACCCACCAATGCCCTGGAACTGCTGGAGATCTCGGCCTTCCGTCGGGGGCTAGAGCTGGGCGATATGGAAACCCGCCGCCCGCAGCACAAGCCCTACGACGTGCTGGTGCAGCACCTGGTCACCCTGGCCTGCGGCGATGGGTTTGAGCCGCAAAAGACTCTGGAAAACCTGCGCCAGACCGTCGCCTACGCCGACCTCACCGACGCAGAGTACCAGTGGATTTTAGACTTTATCGAAAATGGTGGACAGTGTTTGGGGGCCTATCCTCGCTATAAAAAAGTGGTGCGAGAAGACGGGCTTTTCAAAGTTAGCGATGCGAAACTGGCCCGCATTCACCGCATGGGCATTGGCACTATCACCTCCAACACGCCAGTCAAAATCGTTTACACCAACCGCAAAGAGATTGGCACCGTCGAAGAAGCCTTTGTGTCGCGGCTGAAGCAGGGGGATGTGTTCTTTTTTGCCGGGCGACAGCTGGAATATTTTCAGATGAAGGACATGGTGCTCTACGTGAAGGGCACCCGCAAAAAATCGACGGTGACGCCCAGCTGGGGCGGCGGGCAGCTGGCCATTTCTGACACCCTCAGCCATCACCTGCGCCGCGAGGTGGAGCGGGTGCGCTGCCTTCTCACCGCCGCCGATGATCACCGTAGGGTGCATCCGCGCAGCGATGCACCACCCCTAACCGTCAACCACGACATTGCCCTCGCCAACGCCGAAATTCTCACCATTGCGCCCATTCTCGAAGCCCAGCAGCGGCTCTCAACTCTGCCCAGTGCAGATGAGCTATTAGTCGAAAGCTGCAAGACCCGCGAGGGCCAGCACCTCTACGTATTCCCCTTTGAGGGCCGCTTTGTTCACGAGGGGCTGGGCTTTCTCTGGGGCTACCGCTTCGCTAAGCAAAAGACGGCAACCTTCACCATTTCAGTCAACGACTACGGCTTTGAAATTCTTGGCCCCAAGGGGTACCCCTACCAGGATCTTTTCTCCAGCGACTTTTTTAGTTTAGAAAATTTGGAAGATGACATTCGCGCCAGCCTCAATATTTCAGAGCTGACCCAGCGCAAGTTTCGCGGCGTTGCCCAGGTAGCAGGGCTGGTGTTTAAGGGCTATCCAGGGTCGCGTAAAACGTCGAGCCAGCTTCAGGTCAGCACGTCACTACTCTACGAGGTCTTCACCAAATACGAGCCCGATAACCTGCTGCTGAAGCAGGCCGAACGGGAGGTACTGCAAGACCAGCTAGAGACGCACCGATTGGCAAAAACCCTCAGTCGGCTCGATCAGCGATCGGTGGTGTGGAAAGAGACCAAGCGCCCCTCCCCCCTAGCATTCCCACTACTGGTAGAACGGTTGAATTCTCGCATGTCGAACGAGACCCTGCTGGAACGCATTCAGCGCATGAAAGAGCAGTGGGAGAAGCGATAGCTGGCTCTGATACCAAAGCCTGAATGAACACCACCGACTTGTGGGGCGTAGCATGCTACGCCCCTTCGGGGTTCCTGATTATGAATCGGGGTTTATCGAAACTGAACTGGCGTTCTAGCCTCCGTGGAAGTCAGGCGTAACGCTGATTTGTTATTTGGTTGGCTTGACATTAATGACCTGACTTATACTCTGGCGGGCACTCCTGCGTAGGAGGGTTCGAGGGTAGCAAGCTGGCTAACGAGGGCCGTGATCGTCTCGGGGTTGGCGGCTTTTTGAGACGTAGACAGCAGTTCTCGCCCCAGTACGGTACAGCCCAGGTGGGAGAGCTGCAAGCGCATGGCCACCAGCACCTTTTGGCCGCCGCCGCCGCTGTGGGTCGCCAGAGCCACGGGCCGACTGTTGAACAGGGCGCGAAAGTCGTCGGTGCTGACCGACAGCCAGGCGATCGCATTGCTCACTACCGGCGGAATCGAACCGTTGTACTCCGGCGCACAGATGACTAAGCCCTTGTGTTGCCTCAGTGCTTCTGCCAGCTTGGTTAGACCATCGCCTGCACCACGCTCTTTGGTGAGCGAATCGTACAGCGGTATTTGCAGTTCGGGCAGGCTCATAACCTCTGCCGCTAAACCCTGAGCAGTGGCTTCGGCTGCAAAAGCGTGGGCCAGGTTGAGGTTGTTGCCGCTAGTGGCAGATAAAATCAGCATTGTTTTCAAGAGGTGAATGGCGGGTCGCGCTTTTAATCTACCACCGCCGTTAGGACTCTTCATCGGCTCAGAGGTGGGTTGGTGGTTCTAGCGGGCGTCGTACTGCCCCAGGTAGTGCTCCACTCGCTGGCGGGTGGCGTCCACCGTCAGCTCCTGGCTCCAGTATTCGACCATGGCGTGACCAAAGGCCCAGGCGGCGCGATCGGGCTGGTCGTTATGGTCGAGCAGCAGGGGCCAGAGGGCGAGCAAATCGAGCTGGGCTTTGTCGGGGCCGATGACCTTAAACAAGTCGTAGGCGAGCTGGAGCTTACCCAGCACCACGGGCAGCTGCTCGACCGGAATTTGCTCGGCCAGCAGGTAGGCCAGGGTCGGAGATCCGGTGGTGAGGGTGGCGAGAAACTTGAGCACCGGGCTCTTGAGAAAGGCGGTCACCCCCTGGGTGGTGCTCATCTGCAGGCGGTAGCGATCGATCAGGCGGGCCGCAGCCGTAATCTTGGTTTCGCGATCGCGCAAAAACCGGGCCAGCCGCAGCTCTTTCACCGGGTCGATTAGCTCGATCAGGGCATTGGCGATGGCATCGGCATTCCAGGCGGAACGCTCGCCGTCGCGGGTAACCAGGGGCAGAATGCGATCGCACAGTTCCCCCAGCTGCTCCTGCCGATAGCGGGTGGCCTCGCGGATGGAAACTTCCTTAGGGCGATCGCCCCACTGCCAGTCGTAGGGGGGCTGCCACTCCCGCAGCGGTCGCAGCCGATCCACTTGCGTCAGGGCCGTAATGGCGGGCAATTCGGGCACTTCTTGACGCATATCGCGCAGCAGATCGGCATCCATTTGCAGGGCCGGGTCGAGGGCGGGGGTGACCAACAGCAGCAGGTCGGCCTCGTGGGCGCAGTCGAGCAGCTGATCGCGATAGTCGGCGCGGTTCACCTGCTCGTAACCAGGCGAATCCCATAGGGTGAGGGTTTCGCCGCCATCGCCCTGCCAGCGGTAGGTGCTAATTTCGTCGGTGCTGGGCAGCACGTCGACCTCGGCCAGGTCAGCGTCAAACAGCGTGTTGATCACGCTGCTCTTGCCCGCCCCAGTGCGCCCCACCAGCAGAATGTTGACGGGCTTTATAGCCACGGCCTCCACAGGCTCAGCCTGGTCGAGAATCTCCCGCAGGGTTTGGGTCTGGGCCGTCGGCAGGGGTTTGGCTGGGCCTGGCATTGTAGGCAGTTCGCCGCCGTAGAGGGCCACCGACTGGCGGTACAGGTTCCGCAGGGTGGCCTCTCGCAGCAGGGCGTTCAGGTTCCCCAACAGCTGCTGGTTGGCCAGGTTATTGGTCGGCTCGCTCAGGGTGCGGGCGGCGGCGGCGGCGGGGTTGATCAACCACTGAGCCCAGTTCCACGCCTGCCAGAGCTTGCGAGCCGAGGGCTCGACCTGGCGGTAAACTTCGTAGCCCTGCACCGCCTGGCCCACGGTCACCTGGCCCAGCACCGGGGTCAAGGTCTCAATCCAGCGATCGACATCGTCCACGGTGCCGCGCAGCAGGCCGTAGGCATCGGGCAGGTAAATGTTGAGCAGCGGGTACTTCACACCGGGATGGTAGGCCTGGGCCACCGCCGTCACCACCTCACGGCAGCGCTCCCAAAAGGGGTTCCAGTCTTCCCACAGCGGGGGGTCTTGCTGGGCGGCGGCAAGAATATCTTCCAGAGCGGCAGCGGCGGATTTGGCATTGGGGATACCGATCGCAGCTTCTGCCTCGGTCACCTCATCCAGTTCATGCTGAGCCTGCTCCAGGGCCTCTTCCACCTGCTTAAATACAGGCTTGGTCCAGCGGGCCAGCAGCCCCCGCCACAGCACCAGCATGAGAATGATGACGCCCCAGATCCAGTTCAGACCCCAGACGTGAATTTGCACCCCTGCCGCCGTTAAGATAAATCCGGCGATCGCTACCACAGGCAGCGCCAGCACCGCCCACTGCCAGGGTTGAAGCCGCACCATACCCCATTCCTCTATGCCAACGCCTTTAGTGTAAGCAGGGTTGACTAGAACCTAGGGCACAGATAACCGAATATAAGGCGGGAAATTTTGGATGTTAGATTTTGGATTTTAGATTTTGGCCAGACTGCCTCCAGTCTGCACCCGAACCATCCACCCATCCACCCATCTACCCATCCACCCTTCATGCAGGCTGCCCCAGCGGCACAGTCTCAGCGCTGCGATCGCCCTCTGGCTGCTCAATGCGCTCCACCACCGGCAGCGGCTTGCGGCCATAGCTCAACTGGTTGAGCCAAAACACATCCTCAGTGCGCACCCGCTCAAACCCGGCGTAGCCCAGCCAGGCATCCACATTGCCCTGGCCGTAGTCGCGAATGAAGGGTTCCTCAAAAATGGTGCTGAGCCAGTCGGCAGCCCGCAGGGTGCGCTGGTTGCCGTCGAGCACCAGCATTTGCCCACCCGGTGTCAGCAGCCGAAACGCCTCTGAAAGAATGGTTTTAGCTACCGCCGGAGGTGTTTCGTGGAACAGCAGCGTGGCGCACACCACATCAAATGATGCGGCGGGTAGCCCCGTAGCCATCGCGTTGCCGTGGCGAAAAGTCACGGCTAGGTTAGCGGCTTGGGCCTTGTAGTCGGCCATCACCAGCATTTGGGGCGACAGGTCGAGGCCAACCACCTCCGATTGGGGAAAGCGCCGCTTCAGCATTAGCGTGGTGGTGCCCGTGCCGCAGCCCAGGTCTAAAATTCGCCGAGGCTCGCCCTTGATCGCTTTGACCAGGCTCTCTCGCACCCAGGTTTCACCGGGGGGCAGCACGTAATGGGTAATGGGGTCATAGGTAATGGCAGCGTCGATATTTAAATAGCCGTTTTTAATGCCGTGAAAGTTGCTGTCTTTGTAATAGTTGGGGTACACCACCTGGGGGTTGGTGAACTGGGCCACCCCAGCCTCCCAATCAATGCTGTCGCGCAGCCGCAGCAGGGCGTCGCGATCGACCAGGTGAGAAAAGATCGGCGCTAAGAACTGCTCAAACAGGGTTTTAGACTGGGTTGCCATGGGGTAAATACCAACGCCGCGCAAACTTCCCCTCAGCCTAGCAAGTTCATTTCTCTCTGGCTAGAAAAAAGTAGGATGAGTCAGGTGCACTCGCATCGCACCATTCACATTGCACTAATCGCATCTACCAATCGCACCGACGGAGGGGCATGGCATCTGAGCAATCCTTCGCGCTACCGGGTTACAGCCTGCGGATAGGGTCCACCCTCGATCGCACCACCGTGGTCAAATTCATGGAGCGCACCTACCGCGAGCTTGACCCTCAGCAGCCCACAGACCACATTGCCGCCACGGTTGATCGCTTCCTCGGTCGAGACACGCCTCTCTGGTGGGTAGATGCGGATTCAGCCGCCTCCCCTGTAGGAGCACTCTGGCTCGGGCAAGCGACCGATCAGCGCAGCGGCATTCTGCATCCCTACGTGCTGATGCTCTACGTTGCCCCTGCGCATCGGCGGTGCGGCATCGCCACGGCCCTGCTCGCGGTGGCCGAAACCTGGGCGCAGCAGCAAGGGCACAGGCAGATTAGCTTGCAAGTGTTTAGCGACAACCAGGCGGCCCAGGCGCTCTACAACCGCTTGGGCTACCAAAGCGAAGCGGTATTGATGAAGAAAAAGTTGTCTGAGGAGACGGTCGAGGAAATTTGAATTTGCTGTTTTAGAAACACCATAAACCTTTGTCAAAAAGCCACTGAACCAATTGAGGAGTCGTAGCGTGTAAACCGTCGGGCGATCGTGCCCTCACATGGGTAGAGATGTTCGGGCAAGTTTTTATATCCTTGTTCCCCTATGCAGAAGTCTTCAAGGAATTTCAAAAAGCTTCTCCCTAAAAAATAAAACTCATCCAGTGGATCCAAGGGAATCAAATAAATATCATAGCTGTCATCCGATTCTTGGTAGGTTCTCAAATCCCACACAACGTCTTGGCAATTTGGATTTGTGCCAAAAACAAAACATGCGTTGAGTAAATCTTTAATTTCTTGGGCCAAGTCAAAGTTTCCAAATTCTTCCTTAGCTAGCCAAAGAGCAATTTTCATAAAGCTTATTGACTTCCGAGAATATTCGATTCTCGGACAGCAAATCTTCATGTGCCCCCCGAATTGGCCAGAGCCAAGGGTACGACAAAATTGTTTATAGTCATCAGGGAGCCGAAAACCTGCTTCCATCTCAAATTGAGCTAGATCTTCTAGCGTGAAGATATCAGGGTTGGGGCTGCCAACAATTTCTAAGGATGACACTAAGTCTTCTATAGTCATACCTAAAACATTAGACTATGCTTTTTCTACTCTAAACTAGAGGTTAAAAGTGGCTTAGTTAAGGCAAAGTGTACTCCAGGATTAGAATGGATGGCATTAGCCCTTTGAAAGGGCTAATTTCTATTTGATTTTACTCATATATAAAGGCAAGGAAGAGCACAATGAGCGATCGCTTTCTAGTTGCTCAAGTTTTCCTTCTCTCCGCAACATCGATTCATAATACGCCGCCTCTGAATCACTGAACGTTAGCGTATTAATGTTTGCGCATTTCGACAAATGAACTATCGTAACGCCCAGAAAAAAAGTAAAAACGCTCAGGAAAGCCAAAAGCACATAAAGCTTAAATTTAGTCCTTTCAAAAGACATGTTGTCGTTTTCTAGACAATCTTTGTTCGCACGTATACGGATAGGTCTATCAGGTGGACTGAATGAATAATATCTAGCTCTATTTGATAAAGGCACAAGCTTTATTACCGCTGATACCAGGCCGTCAGCGCCAGCGCTAGCCCATCCGCCGCATCGTCAGGACGAGGGATGCGCTCTAGGCCCAGCTCTCGGGCCACTGCCTGCTGCACCTCGGCCTTGTCGGCATTGCCGTAGCCCGTCAGCGCCTGCTTCACCTGGGCCGGGGTGAATTCCACAAAGGGCAGGCTGTGCTGGGCCAGTACCAGCATCACCACCCCCCGCGCCTGGGCCACCAAAATCGTGTTGCCCATACGGTAGAAGAAAAACTTTTCGATCGCCACTAAATCCGGCTTGTACAGCTCTAGCAGGCTGTGTAGATCGGTGTAGATGGTACAGAGGCGATCGCCCACCGGAGTCTTGGCAGGCGTTTCAATCACGCCAAAATCAACCACTGCGGCCTCGGCGTGGGTGCCAGCGGCTTGGGGAGCCGAGAGATCGGCCCCGTCAATTACCCCAAACCCTAAAATGGCTAACCCTGGGTCAAGCCCGAGAATGCGCTGACCCACGGCGATACTTACCGAGCCCCCACGGGTTGGCGACCATTGACCGCCGCTTCATCGGGGTCGGCCAGGCCAAACACTTTGCAGAATACTTTCTCGACTTTGTAACCCGAGTCGATGCTCTCCAGGGGGTCTTTGCGCAGGCGGTGGCGCAGGCAGAGCACAATCACCCGCTTGATGTCGTCGAGGGTGACTTCGGTGCGGCCCTCGTAGGCGGCGATCGCCTTAGCAGCCCGGTTGGTAACGATATCGCCCCGCAGCCCGTCCACATCCAGCTCGGCGCAGACTTCAGAAATGCGAACGCGATCGTCGTAGTCGAGGGTGACTGAGGGCAGGCGCTTTTGGGCCTCGACTAGCTTGGCCTGGAGGGCTTCCTGCTCGGCCTGGTGCTGGGCCAGGTAGGCGGCGGGGTCGGCGTCAAACTCCGATCGCTGCTCCACAATCTGCACCCGCAGCTCGGGGTCACGCACGGTGCGAATTTCGGCGTGCATGCCAAAGCGATCGAGCAGTTGGGGCCGCAGCTCGCCCTCCTCAGGGTTGCCCGAGCCCACCAGCACAAACTGGGCCGGGTGGCGAATGGAGATGCCCTCGCGCTCCACCGTGTTCCAGCCCGAGGCGGCGGAGTCGAGCAGCACATCCACGAGGTGGTCGTCGAGCAGGTTGACCTCATCGACATAGAGAATGCCGCGATTGGCCTTGGCCAGCAGACCCGGTTCAAAGGCTTTGACGCCCTCAGAGAGGGCTTTTTCAATATCAATGGTGCCGCAGACCCGGTCTTCGGTGGCCCCCAGGGGCAGATCGACCATGGGCACTTTTTTGAGCGCCACGGGCAGGTCGTCAGTACCGCGCTCGGCCCATACGTCACGATCTTGAGGTGAGCGGCTAAAGGGGTCGTCGGCCACGACCTCGATCTCCGGCAGCAGGTCGGCCAGGGCGCGAATGGTGGTGGATTTGCCGGTGCCGCGATCGCCCATGATCATCACCCCGCCAATTTTGGGGTCGATGACGTTCAGCAGCAGGGCCAGCTTCATGTCGTCTTGGCCAATCACGGCGGTGAAGGGAAATACCGCGCGGCGGGCGGGGGCAAAGGTGGCCGAAGGGGTCGCAACAGTAGAATTCACAGGCGTTTCAAAAGGTGACGGCAAAATTTAAGACTGTCTTTCATTGTGCCATAGTACCTGCGCTCCTTCGGCTGAGCACTGGGTAAATACAGAGTGATTCTGACAGCCACACCCTGGCGCGGCACAGAGTAGGTATCTTCAGGGGCAATTAAACGGCAAGACTGGGAGGCCCGGTGCAAGTGCTCCCCCCCAGCTCTGCTGAGAGGGGCTGAAGCCAAGGGAGCTTGAATACACAAAGTTTCTCTCTCTGGATGACTCGTCGTCTACCCGATAATTGATCACAATACGGCCTGTAGATAAGCGGTAAAACTCAGCCTTAGAAACTAGTTTTTGAGTCTTAATTGGGCCGCTGTCTCTTTTGTTTGGATGAGAAATGTGTCGAGAAGAGGTTTGCCAAGCTGGGTTAGCGATCGCACTATTTCTGGAGCGGCTGTTTCTGGTGTACCGGCATTGAACGGGGGGGCAGGACTGTATTCCATCATCAATTGGGTCATCTTCGCGACCGCTTCACCACACAGCAAACCCAACAGCGTTAGGCCAAAATCAATTCCCGATGTGACACCAGCCCCCGTGACTCGATTGCGATCGATCACGACTCGCTGGGGGATGACTTCGACCCCCAGCATGGCCAGTTGCTCTCGAAAGGCCCAATGGCAGGTTGCTCTGTAGCCTTGCAGTAAACCAGCTGCCGCCAAGATCATCGAGCCTGTACATACGCTAGTTATGTATTGAGCCGATACAGACTGCCGTTGCAGAAAGTGCAAAACCTCCCTATCGCCCATGATTTTGGCTTGCCCAACACCGCCCCCCGGAACACAAATCACGTCCAGAGGCGGGCAATTGGTAAGGGTTACGGTCGGCATTAGGCTCAGGCCTTCATTACTGACAATTGGGCTCAGGTGCTTCCAAATCAAATGCACCCTAGTATTAGGTGGAAAGGCTAGCACCTGGTAAGCTGCCGTCACGTCAAGCTGAATTACATCGGGGTAAATGAGAAAGCCAATTTGCAGTTGATCCATATGCCTTCAGTGGTTAGAGCTGTCTAATTGTGGAACGATTGTAAGAACAGTCAGCCAGCGCCGATAGTCCTCAAGTGGGTACACTTTTGACCTATGACTCGCTCTCTTCACCCTTTATTTGAAGCGATCGCCGCCGCAACCACAGAGCAATCACTGCGGTTCAGAGTGATGGACGGTGTTAGTGAATATTTTGGCGTACAGCGCTGGGGAATTTACCTTCTCGATGCAGATAACGGCTTGGCCAGCGTCGATACAAAAGGGGTGTCAGCTACGTTTATTGAACAATATCAAAAGGTGGGCAAAGCGGTTGATCCAGTTTTGGCCTATGTTCTGAAATACCATGCTCCAGCCCACGAAGCGTTGGTTTTGCCCCCAGGAGCCTGGAAACAGTGCGAGTTGTATAAACGATGCTGTTCTACCTATGACCACGAACATATCATGACGGGTCCGCTGGTTGGCCGGGGGCAATTAGTTGGCACCATCAATTTTGCTCGCATTGGCCATGTGCCTGCGTTTGATCAGCTTGATCTTGCTAGGTTAGGAGCGGTTTGCGCTCACGTTTCTGCGCGTCTTGCGGAGCTAAGCAAGCCTGCTTTGGTGCCCAATTCAGTTAAATGTCGGCTTACGCCAAGGGAGATTCAGATTGCTAACCTCGTGGCCAAGGGGCTGACCAATGCAGAAATTGGTGCAGAGCTATGGATTACGCAAAATTCTGTCAAACAGGCTTTAAAGCGCATGTTCCGAAAACTAGAGGTTTCGGCTCGCACGGAGATGGTGACAAAATTGAACGATATACCCTGGCAATAGATGAAGGAGCCGCTCAACCATCCGGCAGGGCTACGGCAACTGTCTCAACCTGAGTACTAAGAATGGCGTAGCGGCCAAGGCCGCGATCGCTATCAGCGACAAATCTTAGCACCTGCAACTAAATAGGGTGCGCAACCGTAGACCACTGGCGCACCCCATAAGGAAACTAAATTTTTGCTGGCGTTCTGAACGATCTCACAGCGCCAGCAGCTGATCTAAGGCGTCCAGCGCTTCGCACTTGGGCGAGGTGGGGGCCGATCGCTTATCTGGGGTAGGCATCGTCCCGCCGTAGCGCTGGGCATTGCTCTCCCGAACGGCGAAGGCATCCCCAGTCTCGGGCGGTCGACCGTACAGATAGTCGTCGCAGTAGCGGCGAAACACGGCCTCGACGGCGGCGCGGGCGTTTTTAAGACCCCACTCGGCAGCAATGCGATCGGCTTTTTCGAGCACATCCTGGCTGAGGCGCACCTTATTATCCTGCCGGGTCGTACCGGACTTTACTTGGTGGTCATGCATAGTTGGGTATCCCCAGTCATCAAAAACAGGCCGCGAACGTTGGCAAACTGTGGGTCGCCCATGACGGCGAACAGATCGTGCCCCTGGAGGCGATCGGCGATCAGGTGAGAGCCGCCGCCGGTTACCAAAAAGCGAGTCACCCTGGGCATGTAGGGGGTGTACTGGGCTTTTACGGTTTGAAAAATGCCCTTGAACCAGGGGTCGAGGTACTCATCGAGCCAGTCGGCCCAGGCCAGGCCGGTGTCGGCGTAGGCGTGGTCAAAGCGAAAGCCATCCATGACGATGCAGGGGTCGGCGCTGCTGCCCAGGTGGTCGGTGAGGCGGTGGTCGAAGCTGATGGCAGTGGCCAGCTCATAGGTGCCGCCGCGATCCATGATGTTTTCGTCGATTACTTCGCCATCGGCATCTACCAGGCGGGTGAGCCAGGTGCCGCCGCCGATATCGACCACAATGGTGTAGCCCTGGCCGGGGATAATGCCCTGGGCCTTGGCGTAGTGGTAAGCGCCCATGCCCTCGCGGCCCACCTCGACCGACTCGACATTGACGCGAAACTCAACGTCGTTGCGGACGAACTCGTGAACGCCGAGCAGCTGAGCCTGAATGTCTTCGCCGTTGCGGGCCGGGTCGGGGGTAGAAACATGGAGATTGAGGCTGTAGTCGGCTACGTCACCGGGCAGGGGCTCCAGGCAGGCGTAGAGGTGCAGCTTGGCCAGTTCTACTTTGTTCTCAATCACGGTTTGCTGCTGACGGCGGTACTTATAGGCCTGGGCACCAAAGTGGTAGCGACGGCCATCGGGCAGCTCAATCAGGGGCGAGGCTTCGGAGAAGCTGACGGCATCGCGCCCCTGGGGCAGCTGGTAGCGCACCGAGCGAATGGCTTTGGGATGACCGCTGCCGGTAAAGAATTTGAGGTCGTAATTGCCGGCATCGAGGGCGAGCACTACACCAGTGCCAGCCGTTTGAGTGCCGCGAGCCTTGGCCGAAGACCGGGTCGCACCAGCGGCGGAACGGCTGCGGGGGGCGGTAGTCGTGGTCATAGGAAACTCTCGTGGGGGTATCAGGACAGCGGGGTTTTGGGTTACCGTCTTAACCGTTGCCCGGTTGTCAAAACAGAGCGATCGGGAACGGTTGTACCCATAAGTACGCATGAACCAATACTAATGCACCTGTACTGTTCTGGCAAGGGGCTGTTGCTGCAGGTTCAGGAGCGCGATCGCAATGCTGATAGACCGAGCCATACAACCCTTACTACGGCTTGGTCCGAGCCCTCCCGCCCACCTTGCCAGTCACCGCTTAACGTTAAGCTCAGCCTATAGGGATCATCAAAAACCGCTATCGTATTACAGGTCACATTCCGCCACAATCTTTCCTGATCCCCCTTGTCAAGCGGTACCCTCAGGCTCACACTGTAAATGTGCAACAGAGTGGTGTAAAACAGGCCAGTTTGTGGGGCTTATCGAGGAAAACTTGTGAAATCAGTTCTGGCTATCATTCTCGGTGGCGGTGCCGGTACCCGCCTCTATCCATTAACTAAATTTCGGGCTAAGCCAGCGGTTTCTCTGGCAGGTAAATATCGTTTAATTGATATTCCCGTTAGCAATTGCATCAATTCAGACATTAACAAAATTTACGTGCTAACCCAGTTCAACTCCGCCTCGTTGAACCGGCATATTAGCCGTGCTTATCAATTCTCGCAGTTTACCGAAGGCTTTGTCGAGGTCCTGGCTGCTCAGCAAACCCCCGATAGCCCCAGCTGGTTTCAGGGCACCGCCGATGCTGTGCGCAAATACCTCTGGATATTTGACTCGTGGAATGTAGAGGACTTTATTATTCTCTCCGGCGATCACCTCTACCGGATGGACTATAGCCTCTTTGTAGAGCGCCACCGGGCCACTAACGCCGACATCACTCTGTCGGTGGTGCCCATTGGCTACAAGCAAGCCTCTGACTTTGGCCTGATGAAGGTCGACGGCACCGGACGCGTGATCGACTTTAGCGAAAAGCCCAAGGGCGCAGCCCTAGAGCAAATGAAGGTCGACACCACCTCCCTGGGCCTCAGCCCCGAGCAGGCGGCGGAGAAGCCCTTTATTGCGTCGATGGGTATCTACGTGTTCAAAAAGCAGGTCTTGATCGATCTGCTGCGCAAGAACCTCGACCAAACCGACTTCGGCAAAGAAATTATTCCGGCCTCGTCGAAAGACTACAACGTGCAGGCCTACCTCTTTGATGGCTATTGGGAAGACATCGGTACCATCGAAGCCTTTTATGAGGCCAACCTGGCGCTGACCCAGCAGCCCCACCCTGACTTCAGTTTCTACCACGAAGACGCGCCCATCTACACCCGCGCCCGCTACCTGCCGCCCAATAAACTGCAAGACTGCCACATTACCCAGTCGAGCATTACCGAGGGCTGCATTCTTAAAAACTGCCGCGTGCACCATTCGGTGGTTGGCCTGCGCCAGCGCATCAACGCCGACTGCGTGATCGAAGACTCGCTGCTGATGGGGGCCGACTACTACGAGCCGCTGTCCGAGAGCAGTCAGCACCTGACCCGAGGCAAAATTCCGATGGGGATTGGCGAAGGTTCAGTCATTCGCCGCGCCATCATCGACAAAAATGCCCGCGTTGGCCGCAACGTGCAGATCGTCAACAAAGAAAATGTGCAGGAAGCCGAGCGCGAAGACCTGGGCTTCTACATCCGCAGCGGCATTGTTGTCGTGCTGAAAAATGCGGTGATTCCCGACGGCATGATTATCTAGCACCAGGTATGCGGTGACGCACGCTCAAATCCCTGTGCCTCTGTTGATGCTGGTGGGTGTTCCCGGCAGCGGTAAATCAACCTGGGCCAGGGATTTTGTTTTGGCCCATCCCCGCTACCGTATCGTCTCTACCGACACCATCAGGGCAACGCTCTATGGCAATGAGACTATCCAGGGCGACTGGCGGCAGATTTGGCACCAGGTCGTTGTTCAGTGGCAGCAGAGTATTGCGGCTATCCAGCGGGGAGAGCTAGAGGGGGTCATTTACGACGCCACCAACGCGCGGCGGCGAAACCGGCGTGAGGCGATCGCCGCCGCGCGCCACCTGGGCTTTGCCCCCATCGCCCTGGGCTGGTTTGACGTGCCGCTGAGCCTGGCCCTGGAGCGCAACCGGGGGCGATCGCAACCGGTGCCCATCGACATTATTGCGACGATGCATCGCCAGCTTCAGGGCGCACCGCCGTCGGTAGCTGAGGGGGTCGATCAGGTTCTGCTTTTACCCTCAGCTTCGTA
Source organism: Nodosilinea sp. AN01ver1 (assembly GCF_050565655.1). NCBI lineage: Bacteria > Bacillati > Cyanobacteriota > Cyanophyceae > Nodosilineales > Nodosilineaceae > Nodosilinea > Nodosilinea sp. AN01ver1. The sequence goes on from NZ_JBNXVS010000013.1 coordinate 87,717, forward strand.
TCCTAAATCACTCTTTTCATCCTCCGACCCGCTACGCTAATGCCTGGGGATCGCGGAATTGCCCAGGCCTTGTCGCTTTGGGGTTCGCATCACCTCAAAACGTTATTGGGTTTGCTATGAACGCTCGCGCCGTTGCCGCCGCTGGTCTATGTTTGCTGCTGTTTACCGGATGTCGATCGGCTCAAAGCCCGCCCCAAGCCGAGACCGGAGCCACCGCCGAGCCCGCCGCCAGCGACGACACGCTGCGCCTGCTCTACTGGCAGGCCCCCACCATTCTTAACCCCCACTTTTCGAGCGGCTTCAAAGACTCAGAAGCCAGCCGCATTACCCTGGAGCCCCTGGCCAGTTTTGATGCCGACGGCAACATGGTGCTGTTTTTAGCCGCCGAAGAGCCCACCCTCGACAACGGCGGCGTCGCCGCCGACGGCACCTCCGTCACCTGGAAGATCAAGGAAGGCATTACCTGGTCAGACGGTACCCCCTTCACCGCCGAGGATGTGGCCTTTACCTACGAGTTCATCGTCAACCCCGATGTAGCCACCGTCAACGCGGGCACCTACGAGCTAGTCGAGAGCGTAGAGGCTGTGGACGACACCACCGTCCGGATCACCTTCAAAGAGCCCAACCCGGCCTGGTATCTGGTCTTTACCGGCACTGAGGGTATGGTGCTGCCCAAGCACATGTTTGAGGCCTACAACGGCCCCAACGGCCGCGAGGCCCCCGCCAACCTCATGCCCGTCGGCACCGGCCCCTACCGGGTCACCAGCTTTACCCCTGGCGACGTGATTGTTTACGAGGCCAACCCCAACTACCGCGATGCCGACCAGCTGGCCTTTAGCCGGGTCGAACTCAAGGGCGGCGGCGATGCCACTTCGGCGGCGCGGGCGGTGCTGCAAACCGGCGATGTTGACTACGCCAACAACCTTCAGGTTGAGACGGCTATTTTAGAACAGCTAGAAGCGGCTGGGCAGGGGAAAATTGTCACCAACTTTGGCTCGCTGGTCGAACGAATTGTCTTTAACTTTACCGACCCCAATCAGGCCACTGCCGACGGCGAGACCTCCAGCGTCGAGTTTCCTCACCCGATGTTCAGCGATCGCCTGGTGCGCCAGGCCGTTAATTTAGCCATCGATCGCGACACCATCGCCGCCCAGCTCTACGGCCCCACCGGCCAGCCCACGACCAACTTTTTGGTCGCCCCTGGCCCCTTTGCCTCGGGCAACACCAGCTATGACTACGACCCCGAAGCCGCCGAAGCCCTGCTCGACGCTGCGGGCTGGATCGATAGCAACGACAACGGCACCCGCGACAAAGACGGCCAGGAAATGCAGGTGGTCTTTCAAAGCTCGGTGAACCCAGTACGCCAGAAAACCCAGGAAATTGTCAAACAAACCTTGGAACAAGTCGGTATTGGCGTAGAGCTGAAAAGCATTGATGCCAGCGTGTACTTTTCGGGCGACCCGGCCAGCCGCGAAACTCTAGAGCGCTTCTCAGCCGACCTGCAAATGTTCGCCACGGGCAACACCAACCCCGACCCCGGCAGCTACCTGCAAACCTACACCTGCGACGAAATTGCCCAAAAGGCCAACAACTGGTCTAAAAGCAACTATGCCCGCTACTGCAATCCCGAGTTTGACGCCCTCTGGCAGCAGGCGGCGGCTACCCTCGACCCCGAAGAGCGGCAAGGTCTCTTTATTCAAATGAACGATCTGCTGATCAGCGACGCAGCGGTGCTGCCCATCGTCCACCGTGCCGATGTCTCCGGCGTGAGCAATCGCCTCACCGGCATCAGCCTCACCCCCTGGGATCTCAGCACCTGGAACATTGCTGACTGGAGTCGTCCGTAACCCTTCCTCCCTTCGACTCTGCTCAGGGACCGGCCCCTTACCGATCCACTCATCTACCGATCCACCCATCCACCCTCCCAACCCATGCCCGAAATTCGCTTCCAAATCCAGTGGCCCGATGGCAGCCAAGACACCTGCTACTCCCCTTCGCTGGTGGTCAAGGACTACTTCGCCCCGGCTACGACCTATCCCCTAAATGACTTTGTGGCGCGATCGCGTACTGCCCTGACCATTGCCAGCGATCGCGTGCAGGCCAAGTACGGTATGCCCTGCGGCCTGGCCCTGGGGCAGCTCCGCCAGATTGAAGCCACCGCCAGTCGTTATGAGCAGCTGCCCACCCCCACGGTGACCGTGCTCCAGTTTTTGGAGTAGAAAAGACCTATCCAGTAGGGGTTTTGGCTGGGTCAAACGGTGAAATAACAGGTGCCCAAAAAAAAATTAGAAAATTCTGGCCAACTGTTTGACAAAAGCCCCCCCAGGGCGCAATATAGAGATCGCCCAGCGCAAGGGCCTGTAGTTCAATTGGTTAGAGCACCGCCCTGTCACGGCGGAAGTTGCGGGTTCGAATCCCGTCAGGCCCGTTATCAACTTGAAAAAACCATTAAGGCAAGGATAACTATCCTTGCCTTAATGGTTTAGTTTTTAGGCAGGGCGGTCATTTCAGAACCGGGGGGTTAGACTAATGAAAAGCCTATCCGGTATCTGAGGATACTAGCCCTGGGTATAGTCTCGCCGAGTTAAACCGTCTATGTCCCCACGTTTTTCTGGTCAGCAAAAGTCCCCTCGCGCTGGTGCTGCCGCCACTGGCCTGGTAACTATTGGCTGGGTCTTGCTGCAAAGCCTGATGCCGCTGCCCCCTGCCCTAGCCCAAACCCAACCCGAATCGGAGGGGCTGTCCTACGGACAGTTTCTAGAAAAAATTGAGCAGGGCGAGGTTGAACAAGTTGACCTAGACGAAACTCGGGGCATTGCCTACGTGCGCCTGGAGGGTGACGCCGAAGATGCCGACCCCCAGCAGGTGGCCCTTTTTGCCGGGGAACGCAATGCCGAGCTGATTCGCCGTCTGCGGGATAACGATGTCGATGTCGAAATTCGCGACTCGTCGGGCAGTGGGGCGCTGGCCTGGCTGGCGACCAACTCGCTGCTGGCCCTGATTTTGATCTTTGGTCTACTGATGCTGCTGCGGCGATCGGCGTCGGGGGCAGGCAACGCCATGAGCTTCGGCAAGTCAAAAGCGCGCTTTCAAATGGAAGCCAAGACTGGCGTTGTATTTGACGACGTAGCCGGCATCGAAGAGGCGAAGGAAGAGCTGCAAGAGGTGGTTTCCTTCCTAAAAAGCCCGGAGAAGTTTACCGCCATTGGCGCTCGCATTCCGAAGGGCGTGCTGCTGATTGGTCAGCCCGGTACCGGAAAAACCCTGCTGGCCAAAGCGATCGCGGGTGAGGCCAGCGTGCCCTTCTTCAGCATCTCGGGTTCTGAATTTGTTGAAATGTTTGTGGGGGTCGGTGCCTCGCGGGTGCGCGACCTGTTCCGCAAAGCCAAAGAAAACGCTCCCTGCATCGTCTTCATTGATGAAATTGATGCCGTCGGTCGCCAGCGGGGCGCAGGCATTGGCGGCGGCAACGACGAGCGTGAGCAAACCCTCAACCAGCTGCTCACCGAGATGGACGGCTTTGAGGGCAACAGCGGCATTATTGTGATTGCGGCCACCAACCGGGTCGATGTACTCGATGTGGCGCTGCTGCGTCCGGGCCGGTTTGACCGCCAGGTGGTGGTCGATTTGCCCACCTACAAGGGGCGGCTGTCGATTTTAGAAGTTCACGCCCGCAACAAAAAAATTGAGCCCGAGGTTTCGCTGGCAGCAGTAGCGCGCCGCACCCCTGGCTTTTCGGGGGCAGAGCTGGCCAACCTGCTGAATGAAGCCGCCATTCTCACCGCCCGCCGCCGCAAAGAAGCAATGGGCATGGTCGAAATTGAAGACGCGATCGATCGGATTACCATTGGCCTCAGCCTTACCCCCCTGCTCGACAGCAGCCGCAAGCGCATGACGGCTTACCACGAGGTGGGCCACGCCCTGCTCACCACCCTGCTCACCCACTCCGACGAGCTGAACAAGGTGACAATTATCCCGCGATCGGGAGGAGTCGAAGGCTTTACCCAGTCGCTGCCCAACGAAGACATCATCGACAGCGGTCTCTACACCCGCAACTGGCTGATTGATCGCATTACCGTAGCGCTAGGGGGCTTTGCTGCCGAGGCCGAAGTCTTTGGCGACGACGAAACCTCTACTGGAGCCAGCGGCGACATTCAGCAGGTCACCAACCTGGCCCGCCAAATGGTGACCCTCTACGGCATGTCTGAGCTTGGCCCTGTGGCCCTGGAGAGCATGGACAACCAGGTGTTTTTGGGTCGCAACCTGATGCCTCGCAACGAGGTATCAGAGGAGATGGCCAGCAAAATCGATGCCCAGGTGCGCAGCATTGCCCTATCTTGTCTCGATCGCGCTCGCACGCTGCTGCGCGAACACCGCGTTTTGATGGATCACCTGGTGGATGTGCTGCTGGAGCGCGAAACGGTAGATGGCGACGAGTTTCGCCAGATTGTCAGCCAGTACACTCAGATTCCCGAAAAATTCCTTGTTAAGGCTGGTTAGGTTGCCGTCTCGGCTGTAATTGAACGCTGTCGAACAGCACCGCTTACGACCCGATGTAGGCGGTGCTGCGGTGTTTAGATCCCCCCCTTATTTCATCGGCCTCTCTCCTCAGAAAGGCCCATCTCTTCAAAATCTATGCCCTGCTTCTACTTCTGAAGAACGATTCACAACCGGGGGCAAACCCGGTACAAAGGTGAAGCTCTGGCCCGCAGCCGTTGCTATACAACGCTTGCATCAGGGCCGACTTCTCTCTCTTCCGATTAGGAGACTAACGATGAAATCTTTTGCTTTGGCTTTGTCCTGGGTTCGTAAAGCTGCGATCGCCCTGGCCTGTGTGCTGGTGTTGTTAACCGCTACCCCCGCTGCTCTGGCTAACAGCAGCACCCCCAGCCGTCCTGACGAGGGCACCGCACCGCTCAACGGCATCTACAGCGAGGCCGAAAAGTCGGTACAGCCCGACAATGCCCTCAACGGCGATAAGATGATCGATCGCGCCAACCAGGGCCTGAATGAAGTACAGGGCAATGCCGACACTCACCAGATGAATCGGCCCGAAAACTCTAACCAGGCTACAAGCCCCATGGAGAACATCAAGGACGCCCTGAGCAACATCGTCAATTAAGGCAACACGTTTTAACAAACCTAACCGATGCCGTTGGCCAGGGGTAGCACGGTACACTGAGGGAGTTTGCTCTCAGCCTTAGCTACGCTGTCCAGCGGTATCTTCTTTTTTTATGGCCCTTGCGATCGCCGATCTGATTGCCAAACTCGAAGCCTGGGCCGACCCCGCCTGGCAGGAAAGCTGGGACAACTGCGGCTGGCAGGTGCAGCCCGGTATACTCGACCAGCCTGCCCAGGTGCTGGTCTGCCTCACCCCCACCCTGGCCGTGATGGCCGAAGCCCTCAAGCTGCGCGAGCAGGGCACGGGCGTCAACCTGATTTTGGCCCACCACCCGCTAATTTTTAGCCCACTCAAAGCCATTACCCAGGGTGACCCGGTGGGCGATATGGTGCAGCAGGCGATCGCCCACGGCATTGGCATTTACACCGCCCACACCAACTTTGACCAGGTGCAAGACGGCACCGCCGACCTGCTGGCCCAGGTGCTGCACCTGCAAAACTCAGAGCCCGTGGTGCCGACCCAGGCCGGGCTGGGCTACGGACGAGTGGGCGATCTGTCTCCGGCAGTGAGTTTGAAAGAGCTGCTGGATCTGATTCAGGCCAAGCTCTCGCCGCCCCGCCTGATCTACTCGCCTGCGGCTGACCTAAACCAAAAAATTGATCGACTGGCGGTTTTAGGGGGTTCTGGAGCCAGCTTTATGGCGGCGGTGGCCAAAACTGGAGCCCAGGCTTATCTGACCTCCGACTGCAAGTTTCACCAGTTTCAGGAGGGGCGCGATCGCAACCTGGTGCTGATCGATGCGGGCCACTACGCTACCGAACGCCCCGCCTGCGATCGCCTGGTCGAAATTGTGCAGCAGTGGGGTGCCCCCTGGGCGCAGCTCAGCGCCCAGGATGAAGACTTTCGTCAGTTTTGGGGCTAAGGATCACCTGCAATGCCTGGTTACGAAAAAGGGGATGCCCGGTGGACATCCCCTTTTCTTGCAAGTAAAGCAGGTTTAGCGTGAACTACACGATCGACGCCATGCTGACATCGTTGGTAGCTAGCAGATGTTGTAGCTCTTCCGAATCCACGGTTTCTTTATCAACCAGCATCGTCGCTAGCTGATCGAGCACGTGGCGGTTGTTGACGAGCACCTGCTTGGCGCGGGTGTAGGCCTGGTCAACCAGGCTCCGCACTTCAGAGTCGATGGTGGCAGCGGTTTCTTCAGAAAAGTCACGCTCGGCGGTGATGTCGCGCCCCAAGAACATGTTGCCCTGCTGACGACCGAGGGCAACCGGGCCGAGCCTATCGCTCATGCCAAAGCGGGTGACCATCTGGCGGGCAACGCGAGCCACCTGCTGCAAGTCGTTAGAAGCCCCGGTGGTAACTTCTTCTTCACCAAAGATAATCTCTTCAGCGATCCGGCCGCCGAGGGCGACAGCCATCTGATTTTGCAGGTAGGAGCGAGAGTACAGACCCGACTCTAGACGATCTTCGCTGGGAGTAAACCAGGTTAGACCACCAGCACGACCGCGGGGGATAATGCTGATTTTTTGGACGGGGTCGTAGTCGGGCATCAGCGCACCGACCAGGGCGTGACCCGCTTCGTGATAGGCGACTAGCTCCTTGCGCTTTTCGCTCATGACGCGGTCTTTCTTTTCGGGGCCAGCCAGAACGCGATCGATCGCATCGTTGACCTCATCCATCGAGATTTCGGTCAGGTTGCGGCGGGCGGCGAGAATGGCGGCCTCGTTCAGCAGGTTAGACAGGTCTGCCCCGGTAAAGCCAGGAGTACGGCGAGCAATCTTCTGCAGATCGACATCTTTAGAGAAGGTTTTGCCGCGGGAGTGAACGTTGAGAATTTCGAGGCGACCGGCGTAGTCGGGGCGATCGACTACCACCTGGCGGTCGAAACGACCGGGGCGCAGCAGGGCCGCATCCAGCACGTCGGGGCGGTTGGTGGCCGCAATAATGATGATGCCGGTATTGCCCTCAAAGCCGTCCATTTCAGTCAGCAGCTGGTTGAGGGTCTGCTCACGCTCATCGTTGCCGCCGCCGAGGCCTGCGCCCCGCTGACGACCCACGGCGTCAATCTCATCGATAAACACGATACAGGGAGCGTTGGCCTTGGCCTGCTCGAACAGGTCGCGCACGCGGGAGGCACCCACACCGACGAACATTTCAACGAACTCAGAGCCGGAGATGGAGAAGAAGGGCACGCCCGCTTCGCCCGCAACGGCCTTGGCTAGCAGGGTTTTACCGGTACCGGGAGGGCCGACTAGGAGCACGCCCTTGGGAATTTTGGCCCCGACGGCGGTAAAACGATCGGCATTCTTAAGGAAGTCAACCACCTCGGTCAACTCTAGCTTGGCCTGCTCAATACCGGCCACATCGCCAAAGGTGACCTGGGTCTGGGGCTCCATTTGGACGCGAGCCTTTGACTTACCAAAGTTCATGGCCTGGTTGCCGGGGCCGCTCTGAGCCCGGCGCAGCACGAAGAACAGCACCCCCAGCAGCAAAATCGGGATCAGCAGGGTGCTAAAAGCCCGCACCCAAACGCTGTCGTCGCTCTGGGGTGTGACGACGATATCGACATTGTTGGTTTCCAGGGTGCTGATTAGCTCCTGGTCGTTGGGCAGGTTGACGATCACCTGACCATTGCCTTCAGGATCGGTAAAGCGCGCGCGGGTGCGATCGGCGCTGATGCTGACGCGCTCGATCTGGTTGTTTTGTACCGCGTCTAAAAACTGGCTGTAACGCCAGGTCTGGGTTTCGGGGCCAGAACCATCAAAAATAGCGGTCGCCAGCGCAATCACTACTACGACCAGCAGGGCGTATAAACCTGCATTTCTCCACCGTTTGTTCACCGGGCTATTGCCTCCACTAACTTCTTGGAATGAACCGTTTCTAAGAAACGGCCCTTTAAGGCTGAATCTTAAACAAGCCGTATTAATTAGAAGGATATTAACTTATGTTAACGTCATCTGTCGGAATGAACCAACTAAACTCAGACCAAGTCCAGGCGGGAGGTTGGCCGGTAAGAGGTGGCGGCTCCCGAACTAGACGCTAATTTTCTCGGAATGCAGCCCGCAAAGCCTCTAGGGCCGGGTGCTGTGGGTTAATTTCCAGTCTACTGCGATCGCTCAAAACTGTGTGAATCGGCACCACCTGCACCCCTGAGTTGCTATAGGCCAGGGCCTCAAAGCGCTGAATAATGCCGGGCGGCCAGGGGGCTTGCTTCACCCGCTGTCCCTGCTGCTTGAGATGGCTGAGAATGTGCAGGCGAGTGATGCCCGGCAGTAGCCCTGCCCCCAGGCTGGGGGTATGCCACTGGCCGTTGGCCCAGCCCCAGAGGTTGCCGGTGCTGGTTTCAAGCCATCGACCCCGAGCATCGACCAGAATGGCTTCGCGGGCACCATGCCGCTGAGTCGCCTGTAAAGCCAGCCAGGCCCCCAGGTAGTTGCCGGTTTTATAGGCGGGCAGGGGGCGCTGGTACAGGTCTCCCTGAGCGACCCAGGCGGCGATGCCGTGAGTCTGCATCGGGTTTAAGTCGGCGGGTAGGTTGCGCCCAGTTACCAGCGCCCGACCGTCGGGAAAACAGGTGATGCGCAGGATAGGGTAGTCCTGTAGCATCAGCTCCGCGCCCTGGCGCACCTGATGCCAGTCGGGGGCAAGCCAGCTAAAGTTTTGTAGCGCCTGGGTTAAACGGTTTTGGTGAGCGGCCCAGAGGGTGAGGGGATGGTCTAGGCTGCTGCCGTAGACGCGCAGGGTGGTGAATACTGTAGCCCCATAGAGGAAGGCAGGATCGTCAACAGCCAGGGCAATTTCGCTGCCGTCGAAAAGCTGTCTGTCAAACCAGTAGGGCATATGCCCTTTACACTCCCCCCTGGATGTATTGCAAAATGCCGCGCGCAATCGCCTGAGCCATGGTTTCGCGCCAGGCGGGGTCGGCCAGGCGGGGGGCATCTTGAGCGCCGGTCACAAACCCCACCTCAACCAGGGCAGAGGGCATGTTGGTGGCCCGCAGCACGTAGAAGCGAGCCTGCTTGACGCCGCGATCGCGCATTCCCGTCGCTGCCAGCATGCTGGCCTGAAGGGCTGCCGCCAGCCGCCGCCCGCTCTCCGACGCGTGGTAGGTCTCAATGCCGTTAACATCGGGGCGGCTGAGGCTAATGGCGTTGGCGTGAATGCTGACGAACAGATTGGCCGAAGCGCGGTTGGCCGTATCAGCTCGGGCTTGCAGATCAACGGTGACATTGTCCTGCCGGGTCATGACCACTGTCACCCCCTGGGCTTCGAGCAGGTCTCTCACGCGCAGTGAGATGGGAAAAATCACCTGTATTTCTTGCAGGCCGTTAATCCCCACGGCACCTGGGTCCCGACCACCGTGACCCGGATCGATGGCCACGACTACTCGCCCGTTGGGTACCGCAGGCAGATCTGGGGGAGCCGTGGGAGCCTCTACCGACCGCGTGGGGGGCGGTGACGGCTGGGTCGGCTGGGCGGGCGGAGCCGGTTGAGGAGCCTGCGCTGTGGCAGCGGGTAGAGCAGCAGCGGTAGCCAACGGCGGCTCGTCAGACACGCTAGCAATCGGTACGCCGCTGGGGGGCAGCACAATCACCCCGCTGTTGTTGCGCAGGGCGCGCCAGTCGGGGCTGGTGGGGCCAAGTTTGAGGGTAATGCGCGTGGAGGGAGGGCTGCTGGGCTGCTGAGCGACATCCCAGGCGATGATGCTGTAGCGGTAGTTGGGCAGGTCGCCGGGCCGTAGAGTGCTGGCAACGGTGGTATTGGGCAGGTCGATGATGGCAAAGCGGTTGTCGGCGCTGTCGTTGGTGAACTGCACCGTGGGGGTTGGGGCGGTGCCGCTCATTCTCAATAAAAAGCCGTCGCCCGTTGTGACAACGCCCGTAAGGGTGGCCGCCGCTCCGGTGCCGGTATTGCCTGCCACCCGATTAGCCGTCGCCGACGGCGCTGGGATGGCCCCTGTGGGAGGAGCCGCGCTCTGACTGGGGGTAGGCAGCTGCACCGCCCACTGGTTGGGCCGAACGCCCTGCACCCGCACGTCTTGAGGGTTGAGGCTATAGCCGGGGGCGACTTCGATGACCAAGCGGGCCGTTTGGCGATCGAACTGACCCGCCCTCACTTCGCGAATGGCACCACCGACAGTTTGACTGGTGCTGGTGCTGCCCAGTCGGGTGTTGGGCAGGTCAATCACAATGCGGGTGGGGTTGACTAACAGCTGCGCCTGGGGCTGCACCTCGCCGTCGGTCGTAAACACCAGCTGATTGGTTTGGGCATCGAACCACCAGTACTGAAGGGTGGCGGCCCTAGCTGGGGCCGCCACAACTAGTGCCCCCAGGGTTGCCAAAACGCCTGAGGTAACTGCTGAGGTGAGCCATCTCGACTCCATAAGCACGACCAGAACACGATCAAGACATAAGCCACCCGACAGTATACCGATGAGGGACAAAGTGGCATCCGTAGGCCGCTGATTCTAGCGAAATTTTTTCGTCAGGGATGATAGTATGGGTGTACTAAACTTTCACGCCATGCTCGACCTGATGAAGCTGGCCCGGCAGATGCAGGGCATTAGCCAGCACCTCAGCCAGGAGGCTATCGCCGCCCAGGAGCGAGTCGCCGTGGCTCGTAGGCTGCTGGCGATCGCGGCCCTTCGCCAGTCCGAGCTGGTGGCTAATGCCGAAACCTGGGGCGATCGCGCCCCCTTCACCGCCGCTCAGCCTACCGAATCGCTACAGCTGCGCGCCGCTGTGGCTGCCGCCCCCGAGGCCCACACGGTGCTGGCCACCGACGGGTCGCAAATCTCCCCTAGCCACCACGAGATCGCCTACTGCTACTTAATTAACGTGGGCCGGGTGGTGCTGCACTACGGCCAGAGCCGCTTCCCGCTGCTCGACAGCCTGCCGGAGGTGGTGTATCGGGCCGAAGACCTTTACCTGTCGCGCCAGTGGGGCATTAGCACCGAGGAGTGGATGGGGCACCGCCGCACCGTAGCCGAGGCGATCGTGCTGGCGGAACTGGGGGAAGCGGTTCACGACAGCTTGATGGCTTCCGACTCGGGACTAGAACCCGTGCCGGTGCTGGCCCTGGTCGACGGATCGCTGATCTACTGGTTCTTGGAGGCGCTGCCGGGGGAGGCCCGCGATCGCATTCTCCCCCCCATTCTCGACTCGTGGGAGCGACTGCGGCGGCAAAACATTCCTCTGGTGGGCTACCTCAGCGCCAGCCGCAGCGGCGAGGCCATGAACTTTTTGCGGTTCGCTGCCTGCCCCTATACTCAGCCCGACTGCCAAACCCACTGTAGTAGCGGCGGGGGCAGCGACGATAGGGGGCAGGCCGATCGGGCTCCCTGCGGCAGTTTTTTGCCCCTGCGCGATGCGACGTTTTGGGCCACGGAACTAGAGCCTGGACAGCGCAGCCCCTTCTGGCGCAGCACCGCCAGCATTTTGGACCTCTACGGGGAGCATCGCGTTTACTTTTGCTACCTGAATGTTGGCCCTGAGGTGGCGCGGGTAGAGGTGCCCCAGTGGGTAATGGCCGATGAGACTCTGTGCGAGATGGCGCTCAGCATGGTGCTAACCCAGGTGCAGAAAGGCTACGGCTACCCGGTGGCGCTGGCCGAGGCCCACAACCAGGCGGTGGTGCGGGGGGGCGATCGCACCCGCTTCTTTGCTCTGCTTGAGCAGGAGATGATCCGCGCCGGCCTGAAGAACGTGGGCACCTCCTACAAAGAAGCCCGCAAGCGCGGCAGCATTGCCTGAGCCTAACCGATGCATGCGGAGGCTTCACGCATCGGGGTTGAGAGCAGTGTTTTGATTATTGCTCTCTAGAGTTTTAGCGGCAGCAGAGGTATTTTTGGCGGTTGATCATTGCTATTTTCTATGGTTCTTGAGTGCGTTGGATGGCTGTCTTGACAGTTCAATTTTGGTTGTTCTTGTTACATTTTCTCTGTAATTCAGTCACTTTTTGGGGGAAGTTACTGAGCCAGTGTTGCGACTGCCCTGGTAACAATTCGCACTTTTGAAATGCTTTTGCTTCCAGGCTTTACCGCCTCAGCACTGAACCTGCTCAGACAGCGAAAAGGTCTATTTGCAAGGATTTGAACCGTCCGTCGCATCACTTTCAAACTCCAGCAAGTTGACCAAAGGTTCGCGGATATGAATGCGCTGGCCTGTATCGTTTGAAATAGGGTCAAACCGAGACTAGAAAGATTGGACTGTCCATTTAGCCTGTTGCCTGACATTTGAATAAGTTAGTAGTCTAAATAGCAGGCCGCATTTCGGAATAGGATGCTGGCAGGGTGTAGTCGACGGTGGTTTTTGCAGACTGGGATTAGTTTGCGCTTAGGTTCACCGTTGTTACCGACCGATAAAGCTCATGTCGATCTGTACCCTTGCCATGCCCTCCCAGCCCCACGATTTTCTCCCCCAGGGCAATCAGGATAGCGATTCGTCCGCCTTTGAGCTGATAGATATGGCTACCGCCCTCGATCAGGCTGCCAGTTCGGCCTCCCCCCCAGCGGCAGCCCGCCATCCCAAGTGGGTCTGTAGCCGGGTACTTACAGGCCACAGCAGCTGGGTGCGATCGGTAGCGGTGAGTGCCGACGGCAACTTTATTATTAGCGGCAGCGGCGACAAAACCGTGCGGGTGTGGAACCTGGCCACCGGCCACACCATGCAGGTGATCGACAACCACCGAGCCTGGGTGCGGGCGGTGGCCGTCAGCCCCGATCGCACCTGCTTTGCCAGCGTCAGCAATGACAACACCGTTCAGCTGTGGGATTTCACCACTGGGGCAGCCCTGGGGCAGCTAGAGGGCCACAGCAACTGGGTGCGGGCGGTGGCCTTTAGCCCCAGCGGCAAGTATCTGTTTAGCGGTGGCCAAGACCACAAGATCTGCGTCTGGCGGCTGAGCGATCAGACCCTCATCCATCAGTTTAATGGCCACACCCACTGGATTCGCGCGATCGCTGTCAGCCATGACGGCACGACCCTGATCAGCGGCAGTCAGGACAAAACTCTGCGCCTGTACCGGCTCAAGGGCAAGGGCAGCAACCATGTGCTCACCGGTCATACTGGCGAAGTGCTATCGGTAGCCGCCAGCCCCAATAACTGGCTGCTGGCCAGCGCCAGTGCCGACTGCACCGTGCGCTTTTGGAAGCTCAACAGCGGTCGTGAAACCACCTGCTTCAAAGCGCATTCGGCCCCGGTCAACAGCCTGGCCTTTAGCCCCGATGGTCAGCTACTGGCCACCGCCAGCAACGACAGCACCATTCGCCTGTGGGACATGGAGCAGGGCCGCTTGATCAGCATTCTTACCGGGCACGAGGGCTGGGTGTGGGGGGTGGATTTTGCCCCCGATGGCAAGACTTTGGTTAGCGCGGGCTGGGACGGCACCGTGCGAATCTGGCAGGAGGAGGGATGAAATTTTGGATTGGGGATTTGGATTGGGGATTTTGGATTGGGGCTTACAGACCCGTTATGGCTCGCAGGTACTCGCGGCGCATGGTGGCGATCGCATCGATCGAGATGCCCTTGGGGCACACCGCCTGACATTCGCCGTGGTTAGAGCAGTCGCCAAAGCCCTCGGTTGTCATCTGTTTGCCCATCGCCAGTACCCGCTGCTGGCGCTCGGGGTGGCCCTGGGGCAGCTGGGCCAGGTGGGCTACTTTGGCGGCGGTGAACAGGCTGGCCGAGGCATTGGGGCAGGCGGCGACGCAGGCTCCGCAGCCGATACAGGCGGCGTAGTCGAAGGCGGCATCGGCGCTGGCCTTGGGGATGGGGATGGCGTTGGCCTCCGGGGCCGACCCGGTTTTGACCGAGATATAGCCGCCCGCCATGATGATGCGATCGAGCGCGGCCCGATCGACCACCAGATCTTTAATTACCGGAAAGCCCTTGGCCCGCCAGGGTTCAACAGTAATTTCGTCACCATCGCTGAAGTGCCGCAGGTACAACTGGCACGTCGCCGTCTGGGGCAGCCCGCCGTGGGCTTTACCGTTGATCATGACGCCGCACGAGCCGCAGATGCCCTCGCGGCAGTCGTAGTCAACTTCTACCGGGTCGACCCCGGCCTGAATCAGCTGCTCGTTGAGCACGTCGAGCAGCTCTAGGAACGACATATCGGGGTGGGCATTGGCTACGGTATAGGTCTGAAACTGGCCAGGAGCATTGGCGTTGGCCTGACGCCAGACCTTGAGGTGAAGTTGCATAGCGGTGGCAAAAACAAATCTATCTGTAGTGTAGCGATCGCAGAGAAAGGGTTTGAGATTTGCAGGGGCAGGGGGCTGCTGCCCCTGTGCCTGCTGCCCTGAACCTTGCACCCCGTTTCCCCCTAGATGGTATAAATCAGGCAGTTTACTGAACGCTTATGGCTAAGGGTAAATCTAAATCTGGGGCTAAATCTGGAGCGGGAGGAGATTCGCGAGCGACCGACCGCCACGTCTACCGCGAGTTTGGCCCCGCTGACCCGATGGCGCGGGGGGTGCCCGATCGCCCGCCCAACCAGCAAGCGGTGCGGGTGCAGGTCAGCCGCAAGGGACGCGGCGGCAAAACCGTGACGGTGATCACGGGTTTTCAGCACAGCCCGGCCACCCTCACCGCTTTGGCCAAGCAGCTCAAGGCCCAGTGCGGTACGGGCGGTACCGCCAGGGAAGACAGCATCGAAATTCAGGGCGACCATGCCCAAAAACTAGTCGAACTCCTGGTGGCGAAGGGCTACCAGGCTAAACGGAGCGGAGGTTGACGGGTATGAGGTGGATGGCCAAGAGACGGGTCAAGGGATGGCGGCGATCGCTGCTGGGTTTTGGGGCGGCGCTGATTGTGGTGGTGGGTGGCTCAGGGCTACTGCCCCTTCTGCCTGGGTCGGCAGCAGTGGTTCCGGCTGAGGTGGCCCCAGCCCCCGGCCCTAAGCAGGGATTGAGTGAGCAGATGGATCCTAGCCCCAATATTCCTTTGCCCTCCATTCCTGTCGTTATCCCCACCGATATTCAAAATCACTGGGCGAAAGACTGCATCACAGAACTGGTCGAACAGCGCCTGATCGCCCCCGACGCCAGGGGGCTGTTTTACCCCAATGACCCGATTCTCTGGGGCGACTACATTACCCTGCTGAACCTGCTCTCGCCCGTGGGGCCAGTCCAGGGGTGGATGAATCCCCTAGAGCGGGTGCTGGGGGTGCAAAATACGCCCACGGTGGCGGCCCACTACCCCGACCAGTACTTTCAGCCCGATCGCCCCCTGGTGCGAGCCGAAGCCGTCATGGCCCTGGCGGCCAAGCTGGGGGCCAACTACGAGCTGGCCGCCAACACAATCATCAACGCCAGCCTCGAAGACGGCCCTCAAGTGCCCCCCTACGCCCGCGAAGGGGTGGCCGCTGCCCTCACCCAGGGCGTGGTGGTGAACTATCCCCAGGCCAACCGCCTCAACCCTGTTCAGCGGCTGACGCGAGGCGAGGCGGTCGCGTTGCTGTGCCACGCCGCCCCCAATAACCCGGCCCTGCGCCAGACTATTGACCCCGCCTGGGTAGCCCAGGCCCAAACCCCCGCCGTGCCCTCGCCCCTGCGCGAAACGCGCGGCGTGTGGCTGACCAACGTCGATAGCTCAGTGCTCTTTTCGACCGAGGCACTGCAAGGGGCGGTGAACCGCCTGGCCGACCTCAACTTCAACACGATTTACCCCGTGGTGTGGAACTACGGCCACACCCTCTACCCCAGCGCTACGGCCAAGCGCGAGCTGGGGGTGAGCCAGCACCTGATGGGCGACCTGCGCGCCCCTGGGCCAGCCTCCGAGAGCGATCGCGACATGCTGCGGGAGGCGATCGAGTTTGGCCACGCTCGGGGCATGGCGGTAGTGCCCTGGTTCGAGTTTGGCTTTATGGCCCCCGCTAACTACGAGCTGTACCGCCGTCACCCCGACTGGTTTACCCAAAAACAGGCTGCCTCGGTTTCGACCCTGCCCAAGGCGGGGGCAAAACCCTCAGCATCGACCAAACTCAGTGCGCTAGAGCGGCTTCAGGCCGCTGACTTGAGCCGCGAAAAAAACCGAGCCAGCCAGTGGATTGCCCAGGTGGACGAATTTCTGCCCGACGAAGCGCCCCTGGCTGACCCCGGCATTTGGATGGAGGGCAACGTGATTCCGCGCCGCTGGATGAACCCCTTTCACCCGCAGGTGCAGAAGTTTCAGCTAGAGCTGATCAACGACCTGGTCAGCAACTACGAAATCGACGGCTTTCAGTTTGACGACCACCTGGGTTTGCCGGTCGATTTTGGCTACGACCCCTTCACCATCAACCTCTACCGGGCTGAGCACGGGGGGCAAGCGCCGCCCAGCGACCCCCAAGATGCCGAGTGGATGGCCTGGCGAGCCAGCAAAATCTCCGACTTTTTAGGAGAAGTGTACAAGCTGGTCAAGGCCCGTCGCCCCAACGCAGTGGTGTCGATTTCGCCCAACCCCTACCCCTTTGCCTATGCCAACTACCTGCAAGACTGGCCCACCTGGGTGAACCGGGGCATTGTCGATGAGCTGGTGGTGCAGGTCTACCGCAGCGACCAAAACCGCTTTATGTGGGAGATGAACAAGCCCTCAATACAGGCGGCGCGGCGCAAAATTCCGGTCAGCATCGGCATTCTCAGCGGGCTGCGGGCCGCCCCGGTGAAAATGGACTTTATTACCGACCAAATGACAGCGGTGCGCGATCGCGCCTACTCGGGCATGTCGTTCTTCTTCTACGAATCGCTGTGGATTTCGCCGCCGCCCGAGACTGCCGCCCAGCGGGTAGAAAAACTCCAGCAGACCTTTGCCAGCCAGGCGGGCCGTCCTGGTCGCTAAGCTACACCGCGTACAGCACCACATTCTCCTGCTCGTTGGGGTCGTTGCGGGCGACGATCGCCTGAGCCGGTTCACTGTCGCTCAGGTTGGTGGGCTGGTGGGGCACCCCCGGCGGAATGTAGAGAAAGTCGCCCGCCTCGTTGACGATGGTTTTGGCCAGTCCTTCGCCGTAGGCCGTTTTGACTCTGCCCTTGAGGATGTAGATGGCGGTTTCGTAGTCTCTGTGAAAGTGGGGTTCTGCGGTCGCCCCCGGCGGAATGATCACTAAATTCATTGACAGGCCCTGGGTGCCTGCCGTTGCGGCAGAAATGCCGACAAAGTAGGGCAGCTTTTGCACCGTGGCGGTGTCGTGCTGGGGCCGCACGGTAACAATCTCGGCATCGGCGGGCGTTGAAGCAGATGAATCGGCCATAGAAGTTTCCTCAAGCGTGGTGAACCAGAAGGGCAAGCTATCGCAAATAAACCACAGATTACGGGCTAGTCAGAAGCAGGGTTTAGCCCTGTCGTCAGCCTGGGCCAAGTTCTACTGCTAAGGCTGAAACGGTCTAGGGTGACGAACGACCTGAAAGGTTGCCCCGCCGGTCTGTCTGAGGTTTGAGCAGTACTAGAAAAGTTAACGCTGCGGTAGGCCCAGCCCCTGGTCTGGAGAATGCCGCCAAAGGATGCATCGGATGATGCCCTGTAGGATGGTAAATACGTCTTACCTTGAGCGATCGCGATCCGATGCCCCCCAAATATAGCCGACCTGACCAGCTACCAGAGCAGCCCCCCGAAGGCATGAATCCTGAAAAATATGCTCGCCTCAGGGCCGAAGCCCAAGCGCCTTACAAAGGCCTGCGCAAGTTTATCTATGGGGCGGTAGGGGCCTCAGGGGCGATCGGGGCCTTTGTCTTTTTTACCCAGCTTTTGGCCGGGCGCGATGTCAGCAGCGCGCTGCCCAACCTGGCCGTGCAGCTGGGGGTAATTGCCCTCGTGGTGGTGCTATTTCGGTTAGAGAAAAAAGATTAGCGGGTTATTATGGCGCTGATTACCGTGCGCCCTGAGGGGCTGTACTGCGAAAAAGGTGACTTCTACATCGACCCCTGGCGATCGGTGCAGACGGCGCTGATTACCCACGCCCACAGCGATCACGCCCGCTCTGGCTCTGTACAGTACCTGGCAACGGCTCAGTCAGAGGGCATTTTGCGGCGGCGGCTGGGGGGCGATATTCAGCTGCGGGGGCTGACCTACGGCGATCGCATCAAGCTGGGCGAAACCTGGGTGTCGTTTCACCCAGCGGGGCACGTCTTGGGCTCGGCCCAAATTCGGGTTGAGCATAAGGACGAGGTGTGGGTGGTGTCGGGCGACTACAAGCGCTGCGCCGACCCCTCCTGTGCCCCCTTTGAAGTGGTGCCCTGCGACACGTTCATTACCGAAGCTACCTTTGGTCTGCCGATCTACCGCTGGGAGAGCGGCGCTGAGACGGTGCGCCGCATCTACGACTGGTGGCAGGCCGACCCTGAGCGGCCATCAATTTTGTTTTGCTACGCCTTTGGCAAGGCCCAGCGGGTGCTGAGCGAGCTGACCAAACTGACCGATCGCCCCGTCTACGTCCACGGCGCTATTCACGTACTGACCGAGATCTACCGCGAGCAGGGGGTGGCAATGGTGCCAACGATCTGCACCTCAGAGATGCCCAGCAGCCACAGGTACACTGGCGACCTGGTGCTCGCGCCCCCCTCAGGCCACCGCTCCAGCTGGATGAAACGCTTTAAGCACCCGCAAACCGCCTTTGCCTCGGGGTGGATGGCGGTGCGCGGTGCGCGGCGGCGGCGCGGCTACGAGCGGGGCTTTGTGCTCTCAGACCACGCCGACTGGCCAGGGCTAATTCAAACCGTCAAAGATACCGGCGCTAAAACGGTGTACGTCACCCACGGCCAGTCAGACGTGGTGTCGCGCTATCTGCAAGAATCGTTGAACCTGGAGGCCATGCCTCTAAAAACTCTGTACGAAGGCGAGGACGACATCTAATGGAAGCAACCCCCTGGCTCGATGCTGCAATGGGCGGGCTGGCCCTGCTAATTTTGCTGGGGGGCCTGTGGATGCTCTTGAGCGGCGTGGGCGACATGGATCGCTGAGGGCGGGCCCAGGGCTTTGGCGTAGGTCACTAGCTTACTGGCGCTGTAGAGAGCCGTAATGGCAAACATGCCCACCGCGACCCAGTTTTGAAAATGCTGGCCAATCCATAGACAGGCAAGGATGAGCGCGATCGCATCTAGGGTCAGCACGTCGAGGCGCGATCGCCAGTTCGCCGCCTGAATCGGCTGAGGACCAGTCGGCTCCAGCCGCAGGGTCGCCACCAGGTTAAAACCAATGACGCTGAGCAAAATAACCGCCATGCCCCAGCCCAAATAGCCCGCCGCCGCGCCGTAAAACCCCACCAGCTGGCCCACAACGGTCCAAATGACGACTTGGCCAAAGTGCTTAAGTCGCGGATCACCCAGGCGCTGACCCACCACTTCCACATTGCGCAAATCGACTCGGGCCATGTGGGCCTGCTCAAAGATGGCCAGCAGCAGCGCGATCGCCAGCAGTCGATGAGGCCAGGGGTGAGGCTGCACCGCCTGGTAAAGCAGCCCCACCGCCGCAGGCATAAATAGCATCGCCGCTAGGGCAGGAGAAAGTCTCATCGTCAATGCACCACCCGCTGGAGCGTTTCACCGGAATGGGTTCAAGCATACCGCCAGATCCAGCATTTATGCTTAGCTCTTGGGCCTATTTCCCATCTGGTTACTCCAAAAAGGGAATTTTTAGCCGTTGTCAGTCTCAGCTACGGCGGGCTGAGCCGGGCGGCTGTGCCACAGGCGATAGCCACCATAGCCTGCCGCCGCCAGCAGCGCCCAGTAGGGGCTAAAGGCCAGCAGCCACAGCCCCAGCTTCAATCCGCCCACGGTAAAAGCTTTCACCGATTGGGTGGCCGATTCCCAGGTGTTGCCCAGGGTTTCACCCACGGGTCGCAGCGGGGTAACTTGCGTGACCGGGCTTTGTAGGGTCAAAGCAATTTGTGAATAGGCCACCTGGCGCTTGAGGTTCTGCTGCTGAGCAGCCATGCGCTCGATCGACTCGCGCACGGTGCTCAGCTCTCGCGCCACCTCCAGCACGTGGGAAATTTCGCCCGATCGCTCCATAATTTGCAGCAGCGCCGCCTCCGACTGGCGCAAGTTCTTCAGTCGGGCCTCAAGATCTACCAGCTGGCTCGACACATCTTCAGCAGTGAGCGACTGCTGCTGCACGGTGCCCAGGGGACGCAGGGCATCGAGCACCTGATTTAACTCCGCCTGGGGCACGCGCAGGGTCAGCGAAACCTGCTGGGCAGCCCCTTCAGGAGAGCGGTGATCTTGCAGACTCAGCACATCTCCTTTGGCCTGCTGCACCGTGGTTTGCACCTGGTTTACGGCCGCGTCAATGTCGGTCAAGACCAGGGTGAGGCTGGCCTGCTTGACCAGCTGGGGGGTAGGCTGGCCAATATCGCTGGGAACCGGCTCAGTGATGCCGCTCCGTTTCGCCATATCTGCCGCTGGTTCTGCCGCTGGGGCAATCGCCTGGTTTTCAGCCGGAGGCGCAGCCCCGCCCATCGCTATATCAGCCTCAGTAGACATGGCCTCTTGCCGGAGCACAATCTCGGGTACCTCGGCACAGCCGCCAGTGAGCGTGGCCCCCAGGGCGATCGCCAACAGGGCCGCACGGTGGGTACGCGGAAAAGGGAATGCAGAGCGGGTCATGGGGCTACCTCAGCCAAACTCGGATGGCCTTACTATCGCCTGATCCTGGCGGACCTAAGGGGGACGTTACCAATACTGAAACCGAGCTGGGAAGGTTAAGCTACAGCGTTCTCTGGCATACCAGGAAGGCTTTGGCCTAAAATTTTAGCTATAGGAGTGCTTATGACCACGACCCCCGATCGAGAACCTACCCTGGCTGATATTGCTCAGCAGATCAGCGAATTGCAGGTTGATATGGAAAAGCGGTTTGAGGAAAGCCGTCAGGAGCTGAAGGCGGAGGTAGAGCGCTGGGACGAGCGCTTCTTTCAGTTTCAGCGAGATAACTTGACCACGGCGCGCACCATCATCATTACGGCGGGGAGTGTGGTAATTTTGTCGCCGGTACTCCAGGCACTGGCTCCAGCGATTCAAACGGTGGTGTCTCGGCTGGCTGGGGTAGATGTCGCCCAGTAGTGCTGGGCAAAACTTTTAGGACAGGAGCGATCGCACCCCCGTGCCCAACCCCATTACCGTTACCGTCAAGCTGTTTGCCATTTACCAGGAAGCCTACGGTACCCCCGAGGCTCAGTGGCAGTTTCCCGCTGGGGCAACGGTAGGGGCAGTGCGCGATCGCGCACTGGCTGAGCACCCAAGGCTGGAACCGTGGCGCGATCGCACCCGCCTGGGCCTCAACCTCCAGTTTGTCGCCGACGATACACCGCTACACGACGGCGACGAGGTGGTGCTGATCCCTCCCGTCAGCGGTGGCTAGGGCTAGTACAGACGACCTAGCTCAAGTCTGCTACTTTGCATAGAAAGCTTCAAAAAACTTTGGAATTGCCGCATCCAGCGTGGGGTAAGCGATCCCCATTATTTTTGTCTTTAAAGGAATACAGAACCTCTCAAAAGGGTCTCAGCACTCCGGACATTTCCATACCCATAGCGTAGAGTTGATTGTATTGCCCCCACATCTAGCGTTTGTGTTGGAGCGCCCGCTATGGATTGGTTTCCTCGCCGCCACGCTGTTGTCTTAGCCCGCAGCAGCCCCGGTCGCCTCGCCTACCTCGAAAAAACCGGGATTGTTGTACCCCAGCGAGCCGGACACCCGCCCCGACTCGAAGTGCTCTACTCCTGGGAGCAAATTCTGGAAATTCGCGCCATTAGTCGCCTGCGGCAGCACCTGTCGTTTCAGACCATCCGCAAAATTTTACAGTATTTTGACGACCACGGCGTCAGCCGCACCCTGCGCGACAAGCATCTGGTGATCAATCACCACGGGGTCAGCTGGGTACAGCCGGGTGCGATCGCCCCTCCCCAGGTGATTCACTTAGTTGGCCACGGGTGCAGCTTCATGGGGCAGTTTGTGCTGGGCCCCGTCGAGGCTGACGGGTCAGATTTAGGATTTTCCAGTGACATCGCCAGCCCTACCACCCCTAAGGTGGTGAATATTGAGCAGTTTAGGCAAAAGGTGCGCCCGCGCTAGGACCGGATTGGAGTCGGTAGACCGCTCCTTGGCAACCTGTGGGTATGTTTAGGTCAGCCACTCTGCTCACCGAGCAAGCCATGGAAAAGCCTAAAATGCCTGGGAGTATGCGATCGCGCTCCTATCGATGGATCACCGCTACGTTTGGCCTGGTGTTTGTCTTGCTAGCGATCGCTATTCTTGCCACCGCCGACAGCAACCGCAAACTCGGCTCTGCGCTAGTCGCCATCATCGTCGGTGGCCTTGGCGGTGATGCTATGGTGAGTGCGGCCCGCAACGGGCGATCGATCCTGTCGCGCCTTGGGCCGCTACCCTGAGAGGTTCAGGCCAATTCGGGCTGATCGATAAAAAGCCCCTGGATGAACTCACCCAGGGGCTTTTTGGTTAGCTCACCATCTCGCCGGTTTCTTGCAGCACGTGCAGGCGGTGGTAGATGCCGCCGTGGGCCAGCAGCTCTTCGTGGTTGCCCACTTCGGCAATGCGGCCCTCCTCTAGCACCACAATTTTGTCGGCTTCGCGCACCGTGCTCAGGCGGTGGGCGATGATCAGCGTAGTGCGGGTGCCAAGAATCGATCGCATGGCCAGCTGAATCGATCGCTCCGACTCGTAGTCGAGGCTGGAGGTGGCTTCGTCAAACACCAGCACGTCAGGGTTGACCAACAGGGCGCGGGCAATGCCCAACCGCTGCCGCTGACCGCCCGAAAGGCGCACCCCCCGCTCGCCCACCACCGTGTAGTACCCCTTGGGCAGGCGGTGAATAAATTCATCCACCCGAGCGATGCGGCAGGCTTCGTTCACCTGCTCTATCGACGCGGTGGGGTTACCGTACTTGAGGTTGTCGAGCAGAGTGCCGTTAAACACGTCCACTTCCTGGTGCACGATCGCCAGCCGCTTGCGGTACCCCGTCACATCCAGGCGGCGAATGTCTTCGCCATCGATCAAAATGCGGCCGCTGTGGGGGTCGAAGTAGCGAAACAGCAGCTTCACCAGCGTCGACTTACCGGAGCCCGATCGCCCCACCAGCGCCACCGTTTGGTAAGGCTCGATCAGCAGGTCGATGTTTTGTAGGACGGGCTTTTCGTCGTCGTAGCCAAAGCTCACCTGGTCAAAGTGCACCTTGCCGGTGAACTGGTAGGTGGGCAGGCTCTCGAGGGCGTCGGTCAGGTTCACCGCGTCGGTGCCCAGGGGCTCTTCCATAAATTCGTGGAAGTGCAGCATCGAGGCATAGCGGCGGGCGAAGACTTCGCCCACTTCGCTAATCGGCCCCAGCTCCGAGTAGGCCATACTCGACACCGTCAGGGTAGTGATAAAGTGCCCCAGCGAGATGTGACCCTGCAGCGTGGCCAGCAGGGTCATTACCAGCAGACCAAACACACAGCTCTGAACGATCAAGTCCTGCCAGGTGCCGAGGATGACGTAACCCTTGTGAATGACGCGGATGACGACAGCAAACTCGCGCTGCAGCCGCTGGCTCTGCCGCCGCAGCTCGTCCCGCTCAGCCGCAAACGCTTTCACGGTTTTGATGTTGGTGATGATCTCCGAGGTGCGGCTCTCGGTATTCTCCATGTAGGTGTCGAGGGTCTGCTCCTTTTTGTTCAGGCGAATCAAATCCTTCAGACTAAAGCTGAGAATGCCGATAAACGACACCAAAAAGACCAGGGCAATGCGCCAGTCAATCCACCAGATCAGAACGAAGATGCCGGTGATGCGCACCAGCTTGGGAATTAGCTGATTGGCAATTTCGGGGTAGGTCCAGGTGTGGTTGGACAGACCCCGCGCCACCCGCCCCGAGATTCGGCCGGGGTTGTTCACGTCGTAGAAGCCCAGGGGCAGGGTCAGCAGCTTGCGAATCACCGCATGGGTGTGGTCGTGCCGGGTGCGCAGGGCAATATCCCAGTGGAACCAGTCGGCCACCCAGGGTTGAATGGGGGCGCGCACTACGGTGGCGAAGAAAATAATGGTCAGCAAGAGGGCAATAGCCAAACCAGGCCCAGCCGGATACCGCACCACGGCAGCGACCCGATCGACCATACCCTGGCTCAGGGGGTCAATGGGCTGGTTCGAGAGCACGTTGAGCAGCTGGCCAATGCTGTAGGGCACCACCAAATCTACTACCTGAAACAGGCTGCTGGCGGTAATGCTCCAGATCGCCATCCAGCGGTAGCGACTGTAGTAGCGAATAACGTGTTGAAAAGAAGCCATGACGGAAGCCGTCCTGCGATCGAGTACCTTGTAGTATACATACTACAACACAGGATTACGGATTCTGCAAGGCCGTTTAGGTTAATAGCTCTGTTCGGCTCGCTGCTTCAGGCTCGCTAGCCAGGCCATCAGCGAAGTGTCGAGGGTGCTCTGCATCAAGCCTTTTAAGCGATTAGCGTGGGGCCAAACACCAGCCAGATCAGCCAGGCGACCTGGTGAATCACCACAATCAGCCAAAACTCAAACTGGTAGGACCGCTTCAGACTCTTGTGGCGCAGAAGCTGCTGGGCGACATACCCACCCGGCCAGCCCCCGACCAGTTCACAAACATGCAGAGTCTGTTCAGAGGTGCGCCATACTTTTTGCTTGGCGCGGATTTTGTCGTCGGCATACAAAACGTAGGTAAACACGCTCATTACCGGGTAGAGCAGCAGCGGCCAAACATTACCGGTTATCCAGCTAAAATGGGCGGCCCCGGCCAAAGGAAGACACAGCAGCAACAGTAGCTTAGCCAGCAGCAAGATTGTGGATCTTTTAGAACCTCGCCTACCGCTAGATTTTGGCTTTTCTAAGGGGGGCTGCGATCGCTTTCTAACGCCTTGTATAAAGGCATTGACGGCGCGGGTTTTGCCGTCAGAATTGATTACACAGTAGTAATAAATCGTATCGTTGAGGCGCGGGCGGCGAACTGAGTCTTTAAGCTCGGAGATGTGTAGAAAAACCTCTTTGCCCCCATCATTGGGTTGAATAAAGCCAAAGCCGCGATCGTCTTTCCATTTTACTAGCTTGCCGCTGCGTAAATCAGCATCCATAGTCGAGTTGTTTCATAACGTTTCCTGTGAGCGTCACAGGCAGATTTTGTGATTTAAACAGGCTGAAGCAATGTTGAACGTGAATTCAGACCTTTACGGTAGGTGACATCCCTGTAATCTTCTCAACGGCTCACCCCGATCGCTGGGGCACCAGCGCCAAAATGGCCTCGATCAGCTCGGCGACCTCCATCGGCTTGGGCAAGTGCTTTTGAAACCCGGCGGCAAAAATTTTCTCACGGTCTACATTAGTGGTGTACGAGGTCAATGCAATCGCCGGAATTTCGCTGGCAGAGGCCATCTCTCGCAGGTGCTGCATCAGCATATAGCCATCCATGCCGGGCATACCAATATCGCTGACTAAAACATCGGGCCGGGTTTTAGCCAGCGCCACCATTGCATCGGCGGCGGAAGATAGCGCCGTCACCTGAGCCCCAAACTGCTGCAGCGTCGCGGTAATTAAATGGCGGCTATCGACATCATCTTCAACAATCATGATGTGAATATTGAGCAGGTCATGGCCATTGGTCTGTTGGGGGATGGGGAGCGGTTCTTCGACCCCGGCCAGCATTACCGGCAGCCGCACGGTAAAGTTCGCCCCCTGCCCCTCGCCAAGACTTTCGGCATGAATAGTGCCGCTGTGCATATCGACAATTTGATGGGCGATCGCTAGCCCCAGCCCCAACCCACCAAAGTCTCGGGTAGTGGTGCTATCGGCCTGTCTAAAGCGGTCAAAAACGTGGGGCAAAAACGCCGGATCAATTCCTTTGCCGGTGTCGCTAACGTGAATTTCTGCCCAATTTTCAGCGTAGTCTAACCGCACGCTCACCCGGCCCCCCGTAGGGGTAAATTTCACCGCGTTAGACAGCAAATTCCAAACCACCTGCTTGAGCCGGTTGTGGTCACCTAACACCTTAAAGGGAGCCGCATCTAGCTCAGTTTGAATCTGTACGCCCTTGGCCTCGCTCACAGAGCGGACGGTTTCTAGGGCATCGTCAATAATCGCGGTTAGCGACGTGGGCAGACTGTTTAAGATCAGCTTGCCGCGCAAAATGCGAGAGACATCCAGCAGGTCATCAATTAGCTGAGACTGCTGGCGGGCATTGCGCTCAATAGTTTCCAGGGCGTATTCAGTTTTGGCTGCACTCAGCTGAGTGGTGCGCAGCAGCCTGGCCCAGCCCAAAATCGGGTTCAGGGGTGACCTGAGCTCGTGGGAGAGCACCGCCAGAAATTCGTCTTTAATGCGGTTGGCGTTCTCGGCGGCTTCTCGGGCCACGCGCTCCTGTTTGAGCAGGCGGGCGCGCTGGTCTTCGAGCTGCTTTTTGTCGTCTACATCGGTGATGGTGCCCACCCAGCGGGTCACCTCGCCGCTGCTGTCTTGCACCGGCAGCCCGCGGTTAATAAACCAGCGATAGACGCCATCGTGGCGACGAATGCGCTGCTCGATTTCAAACGCTTCCCCCTTTTCTAGGGCCTGTTGCCAAAGCACCATGACGCGCTCCTGCTCATCGGGATGCACCGTCTGCGTGCCAGCTGTGCCCAGGGCTGTTCCTCGGGGAATGCCTGTGTAGTCGTACCAGCGCTGATTCCAGTACTGAACGCCGCTGCGATCGGCCATCCAAACCATTTGAGGCATGGCTTCAGCCAAAACTCGGTAGCGTGCTTCGCTCTCTCGCAGGGCATCTTCAGCCTGCTTGCGAGCCGTAATGTCAATGCCGACCATCGTCACAACCCAGCAGTTTTGGGCCTCGTCGCGGCGGGAGGTGAGGCTGTCGGCTATCCACCGCATCGTGCCATCTTTGTGCAGAAACCGATATTCCACCGTAATCGGCTGCTGCCCAAACACAGCCGCAAACATGGCCTCAGCATTGGCCGCCCAGTCTTCTGAAAAGGTGCGGGCCGCCCAAAGCTCGGCGGTCAGCTCCGCCAGGGTATAGCCGGTCAGGGCTTCGCACCCCACCGAGCGATAGTCTAAAACGTAGGTGCGATCGGCAAAAAAGCGGCCGCGAGCAATAGATGCAGGGGCCGTATTGAGCAAGCTGTCGAGCTGCTCCTGGGAGGCGTGCAGGGCCTGCTCCAGGTGTTTGCGATCGCCAATATCGACCCGCAGCAGCGACACCCCATCGCCAAATGGGTAGACCCTGTTTTCGAGCCAGCGCCCCTCGTCGGCGCAAAACAGCTCAAAGCTCGTGGCGGTTTGCGCCTCAACCGCCCTGTGCAACCCCTGGTAAAAAGGCGTGGCCACCGCCTGGGGAAATACCTCCCAAATCGATCGCCCCAGCAGAGCCTGCCGAGGGGTGTGCAGGGCGGCAACGGCGCGGTCATTAACGTAGGTAAAGCACCAGTTTGAGTCAAACATCATGAACTCATCGCTGATGCTGGTTAAAACATTCTCCAAACTCCTGGCAATTGTCTGAGCCTCTGCCCGCAGGGTCCGCTCGCGGCGCTCGCCCACAATCTTTTGCGTGGTCTCATTGATGGCAATAAAAATGCCGCCCACCCGATTCGACTCATCCCAAATGGGCGTATACGAAAAGGTGAAATAGCCCTCCTCAGGCTGGCCGTTGCGGTTTAAAACCAGAGGCTGATCCTCAGACCAGGTAGCTTCGCCAGTGGCCATCACCCGATCGAGCAGCGGCCCGGCAAAATCCCACACCTCCCGCCAGCAGTCGGCCCCTCGCTGGCCAATGCCTGTGGGATGCTTATTGCCCGCGATCGGAATGTAGGCATCGTTGTAGAACTGAATGTAGTCAGATCCCCACAAAATCTGCATAGGAAACCTGGACGAAAGCAGAATTTGTAGCGCCACCCTAAGACTCTGCGACCATCCCTCAATCGGCCCTAGCGGAGTATTGACCCAGTTAAATGCCTGAATGAGCGATCCAGTTTTTCCCCCATTACGTAGGAAGATTAACTCATTGGATGGTGTCATCGTGTGAACTGCAGCAGTTTTAAGGTTTGCAGATTGGCTCAATAGAAGGCGGCGATCGCGCTTCGACTGGTTGTCATTATTGTAGAGATTTTGCCAGCGCCATAGGGTCACCGGGGGCTGACCACACGCTAACCAAATCAAAGCCAGAAGTAGAGTTTCACCTAAAGGAAAACTACAGATTTTGCTCTGGACTTGGTATACGAGCTAGCTGTACCCAGTTTAGAGAACCCGTGAGCCAACCGAATAGCTCAGCTACAGCGCTCAAATTAACTCTTGTTTTACTGCGTCAAGAATTACAACATCTAGCTCGACCCGCAACCCCAGCTGTCAAGCGTAGCTGTCCCAGCTGCCCTTTTTCTAACCCTAAAGAGACTCGGGCGAGACAATTCTACTCAGGTTAGTAAGCTCAAATCTCTCACTCCGTAGACTTTAAGATTAATATGTTGATCTATAAAGACTTATTAATTGAGCCTATTTTATCGCAGTTCTGTGGGCTGTTTACCTCTCACCAGCAGCTCTCTTCTCAGCAGTGAGGTAGGGTGCAGGGGGGCGAAGAAAGCTATATGCTTTAGAACCCGGCTCCACCTGATGATCCCTGTTTCCAGGCGTTCCAAAAGCAGCTATCCCCAAGCGATATCAAGAGATATTTAGATGCCCGCTGGTCTAATTCGGTTACTGCTAGTCGAAGACTCGCCCGTTGCCCTAGCCCTTTTGCAGCGCATTTTTCGAGATGTCCCCGACATGGAGGTCGTTGGGGTAGCCCGCAACGGTCATGAGGCTCTGGCCCTGATTCCGGCGGTCAAGCCCACCCTGATTTGCACCGATTTGCATATGCCCAAGATGAATGGGCTAGAGCTGACCGAAGAGGTCATGGCCCGTTTCCCCTGCCCAATTTTAGTGATCAGCGCGTCGGTACAGGCCGAAGACACCCAGACCGTGTTCCGCATTTTAGAGGCCGGAGCCCTCGACATTTTTCCTAAACCCCGTACCGGCCTGGCTTCAGAGTACGAAAAGGCTAGAACCAATCTGCTGGCTAAAGTGCGAGTGCTGTCCGGGGTAACAGTTTTTACCCATCGGCGGCGCAGTGCGGCCACCGCCACGCCGTCTTTACCCCCTCAGCCCGCTGGCTCTATCAACACTCAAATCAATACCTCGACCCCTCGACTTCTGGCGATCGGGGCTTCGACCGGCGGCCCCCAGGCGCTGCTGGCCGTTTTGCAGCCGTTGCCCAAAACGTTGCCTGTGCCCATTATCTGTGTGCAGCACATCAGCAGTGGTTTTTTGCAGGGGCTAGTCAATTGGCTCGACAGCAGCTGTGCCCTGCGCGTCACCATTGCCGCCCCTGGCGATACGCCTCAGCCCGGCGTGGTGTACTTTCCCCCCGAGCGGCACCACCTGGAGATCAATAGCAGTGGGCAGATGGTGCTCTCTCAGGGTGCGCCAGTGGCCGGGCACTGCCCCTCGGTAACGGTAATGTTTAAGTCGGTGGCGGCCCACTACCGACGGCAGGCGGTGGGGGTACTGCTAACGGGCATGGGGCGAGACGGAGCCGACGGGCTGCAGGCCCTGGCCCTGGCCGGGAGCCTCACCATCGCCCAAGATGAAGCCAGCTGTGTGGTGTTTGGTATGCCTAAAGAGGCGATCGCCCTCGGGGCCGCCCAGCAGGTACTCCCGCTGAACGCGATCGCGCCCTACCTGCTGAACCGAATCTTTTAACCCGGCCTGGCTAGCTCAGTGACCTTGCCTTGGAGAGCGATCGCGGGGGCAACACCCACCCGCGTAGTTTCACCAGGAGCCTGGGGAAATTACGCAACTATGTGAATAAGTGTTAATAGCTCCTCTCCCTGGGGAAAATTGAGTGCGAGCTAGGCTTCTGTCGCACTGTCCTGGGTGCGGGTGCAGAGTCTCATTAGGGTCTACTCGCTTCCCCAAGAGACTGGCTATGCTCTTGTCGGGCAAGCCAATGGCCTAAAGGCCTCTCAGCCGCTGGTTCAGTGCACTGCTGAACACTCCCGGTCAAAGGCTGTTCTGACATCGTCACTTTACGTATGGCCCTTCTAGCCAGCCGTCCCCATGCGTAACTTAGGGAGCACTAACCAATGGCAAACACTGAACATCTCAATATCCTGGAGAAAGGCGTTGAGACCTGGAACGCCTGGCGCATCCAGAACCCCAGCATTCGGCCCGACTTTCAAGGGGCAGACCTGGGCCGGCTGCATCTGCCCGGCGTCGACTTTCGTCACGCCAACTTCTACGAAGCCAACCTGAGGGAGAGCGTTTTCACCCGCGCCAACTTTGAGTCGTCGACCCTGTACCGCTGCGACCTCTGTATGGCCGACCTGAGCAGCGCCAACCTCAGCATGGTTGACTTCTACAAAACCAACCTCTACACGGCCAACCTCAGCCACGCCAACCTGCGGCATTCGCACTTTTACAAAGCCGACATGCAGGAAACGCTGCTCACCGATGCCGACCTGGGGGAATCTAATTTCTACGAAGTCGATATGCGAGAGGCCATCCTGCAATCGGCCAGCCTGGTCAGAACAACGTTTTACTACTCCAACCTCTGCAACGCCAACCTGTGCCAGAGCAATCTAAACTGCGCCAGCCTGATGGGGGCCAATATGGCCAAGGCCAACCTGCGTCGAGCCAGCTGCGTCGGCACCAACCTGTTTCGGGCGATATTGACCGGAGCCGACTTGACCGAGGCCGACCTGCGCGAGGCCGTTTTGCGGTTGGCCGACCTCAGCAATACCTCCCTTGAAAACGCCAACCTGTTTCGGGCCAACCTGTCTGAGGCCTGTCTCGACTACGCCCAGCTGGCGGGGGCTAACTTCAAGAAAACCAACCTGTGGCGCGTCAATTTGGGACAGCTGATTTTGACCCACCCCGGGCACGATAGAGACGCTATCACCATCGACTCCAGCGCTTTGAACTAGCCTGGGTTTTAGGTCGGGCGTGACAACGCTAATGAGATCAGGACTGTAGCGAGAATTGACGGACACGCCCCAAGCCATGGATGACCTGATTCTAAAACGCATTAGCAGCTTAATCAGCCGTCACTCCGGCATTCACATTCGCGACCAAGACTACAGCTCACTGGCAGAAAAGGTGTGGCGGCGGGCCAAGAGCCTGCGGCTAACGTCGCTGGCCGACTACCACACCTACCTGCTCAAAGAACTGGAGAACGGCCTAGGCTCATTGGTCAGCCCGACGGCTGGGGCAGTCCCCGCGTCTGAGTGGCAGGAGCTGTACTCAATTTTGACCGTCAACGAGAGCTATTTCTTTCGCGATAGCAACCAGTTTAGGCTCCTAAGCGAGCGCCTTCTACCCGACATTATCAGCCGCAAACAGGCGGCAGCAGGCCCAGGCGCTAGGCCCAGTTTGCGCATCTGGAGCGCGGGCTGCTCGACCGGAGAGGAGCTGTATTCGATCGCGATCGCCCTCGACGAACTCAACTTTCCGTGGGACCAGTGGGATACGCTGCTAATGGGCACCGACATCAGCAAAGCTGCCGTGGATAGCGCTCGCCTGGGGCTGTACGGCAGCTGGTCGTTTCGGCAAACGCCCGCTGACCTGCAGCAAAAGTACTTTTATGCTCACCACCAGGTGCATCAGATCTGCGATCGCCTGCGGCAGCGAGTTACCTTTCAAAACGGCAATCTACTCAGCGACCTCAGCCCGGCCAGCGGCCTAGGCCATATCGACCTGATTGTTTGCCGCAACGTATTTATTTATCTCGATAGCCAGGCGATCGGCCAAATCATTCAAAAATTTCATCGCGCCCTGGGACTGCAGGGCTATTTGCTGACCGGCCATACCGAGCTTTATGGCCAAGATACAAGTCAGTTTACCACCCTTAGTTTTCCAGAATCTGTTGTCTACCAAAAGCAGCCTGGGCTAAAACCAGCTCCCCCTCAGCCTGCCCAGGCTGCAACAATCCCTTCTTTAGAGCAGCGATTCGCGAAGCGTAAAGCCTGCGGCATGCCAGAAACGGGAACTGACTCGGAACGAGTATCCGTCCCGGAATCGCCCAGTGCTCTCAAAGCCAAAAACCCTCAAACTGGGCCTCGCTCTCGGGCTGCCCCCTTTCAAACCCAGGCTCAAGACCTAGAAAAAGCGCTGCAAGAGGCAGAAGCGCTGCTCGATCAAGAGGCCTACACCGGCGCTATTCGCAGGGCCGAAGCTATTTTAAAGGCTCACCCCAGGTGCGATGCCGCCCGCAAAATTGCCGCCCGCGCCTACGCCAATACAGGGCATCACGAGCAGGCTAAGCACCTGTGCCTCCAGGTCATTCGTCGCCACCCCTTGAGCCTAGAGATGCACTATTTGCTGGCCCAAATTGCTGAAGACCAAAATGATTTAGATGGGGCCAAAGCGCACCTGCGCAAAATTATTTACCTAGACGCCAGCTTTGTCAGAGCCTATCTCGATTTAGCCAGCATTTACGAGCGTGAAAAACAGATCGAAAAGACCCAAAAAATGCGCGGTCACGCCCTCATGCTGCTAGCTAAGCTGCCTCCCGATGCTCGACTAGACCATTACAGCGATACAACCGTTGCCCAGTGGCAGAGCCATTTAAACTCAAAAGTTGCTAGTGCAGAGAGCTGAGGTCAAAAACCAGTTCGACTTGCACCCAGACCGCATTTTTGGGGAATCACCATCTCTGGTAGACGATTGACTAGATCAACGACTTTTAGGTTGCATTGCTGATGATCGACCTTCTGCGGGAATGCTAAGCCCGGCAGCTCCTCTTCCTTGGCTTGGCGATGGGCTAGCCGCCTGCGCTCTGGTCCTTTGCGCCGCATCTTCCCCTGGGTAATTTGTGATGAACTCTACCTCGTACCTGCTGTTTGCCCTCGGCGATACCCGCTACGGACTGGCCGCTGATGCCGTACAGGAAATCTTTTTGCTACCCGCTCTGACCTCACTCCCTGAAGTTGGGCCAGCGATCGCAGGAGTGCTCAATCTGCGGGGCCAGCTGCTACCGGTGTTAAATCTCAGGCTATTGTTGGGGCACCCCCAACAACCCAATCGTCTCAGTCAGGTTGTCGTTTTGGTGCAGTGCGAGGGGCAACGGGTGGGGTTAGTGGTTGACCACATTCAAAACGTGGAGGCGATCGCCACCGTCAACATTACTACAACCCTAGAAACTCACTACATCGACAACGCTCAGCCCTCGTTAACGGCCGGGCTAGCGCAATACGCCGACAGCGTCATTGTCTTGCTCAATCCAGCGGCTTTGATGCAGGGTGCGGCGGGCATGGCCCCCAGCAATGTCATGCCACTGGCCGGGGCAGAGGGCGCAGCCAACCGATTTATGGCCCAGTTTAACCCTGCTGACCAGCAGGTGCTGCGAGAGCGGGCTGCGGGGCTGGCGCAGCCTTTGGCCACAGAAAACGACTCTGAGCAACTGGCCCTGGCGGTTGTCAGCCTGGCAGGAGAGCAGTTTGCCCTCAGGCTAGAAACAGTGCACAAGTTCACAAATGTCTCGCAAATAACGCCCATTCCCTGCTGCCCATCGCACATTGTCGGCAATATGAATTTGCGCGGCGAAATTTTAACTCTAGTCGATGTGCGACGCTTCTTAAACCTGCCTCCTGCCGCTGCTGCGCCGCTGCAAAAAGCCGTCGTTATGCGGTTGGGCTCGCTGGTAGCTGGGGTGGTTGTTGACGATGTTTTTGATGTGGTCTATGTAAATGCGGCAGAGGTGGCGGCTATGCCCACGGCTGTTCACTCTAACGAAAATCCCTATCTCAAAGGCGTAGCCCGCTACGGCGACACCCTGATGAGCCTCTTAGACTTACCCACGCTGCTGATTCAGGGAGAGCTAGTCGTCGATCAGACAGGTTGAGTCGTTCCTCTAACTAAAGTTAGCCATTCTCACATAAGCACCTGCGTTTACAACCCCTACGGAGACACACCATGAAAAAGCACAAGATTTGGAAACTACGCCACTGGATTTTACTGGGCTACTTGGTACCCGTCGTCGCGCTGATTCTCTCTGCGGGAGCCACAGTCGTTAACGTGCATCAGCTGGCAACAACGCTCGAAGAAGTAAAACGGGCGAGGGAAGTTAAAGAAGACATTGACCATGTCAACCTCAATGTTCAGATTATGTCCCGCGCTACCCGTGGTTATTTGCTACAAAGAAATCCTACCTCTCTCTTAGATTTTAATAAGGCAAAAACCGACTACATGGCTCTGATAGATGAGCTAAATGCCAAAGTTACTAGTGAGGCTCAGCTGCAAAACTTGACTGAGGTAAAAGCACTGATTGACCAGTTCATTGATGTGCATCAAAACATGATCACCTTAGTCAATGAGAACCAGAGCCAGGAGGGCGTGCAGGCTTGGCGAGAGAGCAATGGCCGTGCTCTAAACAGCGAGATTGACAGCTTGATTTTGGCTATGGAGCAAATTGAAGACGAAATAGTGGCAACTGACGAAGCCTTGCAGGTTGAAGCTCTCCGCCGCCTCCAGTTGACATTAATCAGCGCCGCAGCGCTGTCGGTTATTTTATCGACCCTAATTGGCACCCTGATCGTGATTAAAGCCTCGCGAATCATGGACCAGGCCGCTGGTGAGATTGCCAGTTCGGCCAGCGAGATTGCCGCCAGCGTCGAGCAGCAGGAGCGCACCAGCAGCCAGCAGGTGGCCTCGATGAGCGAAACCAGCACCACCATGGATGAACTGGGGGCTTCGTCGCGGCAGTCGGCTGAGCAGGCTGAAGCCGCCGCCGCCGGGGCCCAACAGGCGCTGGCGCTGGCCGAAGGGGGCACTCTAGCCGTTGAGCGCAGCCTGGAGGGTATGACGGCCCTGCGGGAAAAAGTGGATGCGATCGCAGATCAAATTCTCCGGCTCAGCGAACAGACCAGCCAGATTGGCGGCATCTCTGGTCTGGTGAGCGACCTGGCCAACCAAACCAACATGCTGGCCCTCAACGCCGCCGTAGAGGCCGTGCGGGCCGGAGAACACGGCCGGGGCTTTGCCGTCGTGTCGGGCGAAATTCGCAAATTAGCCGACCAAAGCAAGCGGTCAGCCGAAAAAATTAATGCGCTAGTAGCCGACATTCAAACCGCCATCAACTCGACGGTGATGGTGACCGACGAGGGCACTAAAAAAGTAGAAGAAGGAGTCAAAATCGCCGAAGAAACCGCCGATGCCTTTGCTGGCGTCGCCGATGCCGTCAACAATGTCGTGCTCAACAGCCAGCAGATTTCTCTCAACATCAAGCAGCAGGCCGTGGCCATTCAGCAGGTGGTCAGCGCCATGAACAGCCTCAACACAGGCGCACAGGAAACCGCCAGCGGCATCAGCCAAATCAAGATTGGCACCCACCAGCTCAACGAGAGCGCTGTTCAGCTCAAGATGGCCATTTAGCCCCAGCCGCCGATCAGAGAGTCACATAGACAACCGAGGGAAGCACCCTACCATGATGATTGACGACATCGAGCTGCGCGATATTTTCAAAACCTCTAGCGCAGAGCGGCTGCAAGCCCTCGACGACGGCCTGCTGCACCTTGAAAAGCACCCTGATGACCCGGAAATCTTAGCCAGCCTGATGCGCGAAGCCCACTCCCTGAAGGGGGATGGGAACATGCTAGGCGTTACCGACCTGGGCAAGGTAGCCCACCAGTTTGAGCACGTGCTGGGAGCCATTAAGCGGGGCGAACAAACCCTCTCCTCAGACCTGTTCGACCGCCTGGCTCGCGGCCTGACCGCCATGCGACAAATCGTTCATGAAGCTGCTACTGGCGAACCGGCCCAGGTCAAGGTGTTCTATGTGATGGCCGAGCTGATGGGAGCCGAGCTAGCCCCCCCGGCCGCTGAGGCAGACAATGCCCTGGTACCAGCCGATGAAGCACCCCAAAGCGCCGCCTGTGACGCCGCCGATGCTACTGATGACATCGCAAGCTCCATTTTTGCTGAACTGCCTCAGTCGGTAGTAGCCGATCTTGAAGGTGATTTGTCTGCAGCAAACGGTAAGGAAGCTACCAACGGAGCGATCGCCCTGGAGCAGGCCAAGCGCAGCGATCGCTACATTGACGACGACGAATTGCGCAGCCTCTTCAAAAGCACTAGCGAAGAGCACCTGCAAGCCCTCGACGACGGTCTGCTGCACCTCGAAAAACACCCCGACGACCAGGATGTGCTCGAAGCTCTGCTGCGCGACGCCCACTCCCTCAAAGGCGACAGCACTATGCTGGGCGTTGGCGATTTGGGCAAAATCGCTCACCAGATCGAACACCTGCTCGGCCTGGTGAAGCGCAACGA
Organism: Nodosilinea sp. AN01ver1; assembly: GCF_050565655.1. Classification (NCBI taxonomy): domain Bacteria; kingdom Bacillati; phylum Cyanobacteriota; class Cyanophyceae; order Nodosilineales; family Nodosilineaceae; genus Nodosilinea; species Nodosilinea sp. AN01ver1. Next base: position 124,110 of record NZ_JBNXVS010000013.1, read on the forward strand.
AGCGCCCCTGTCGGCGGATCTGTGCGATCGCCTCGCCCACGGCATGGCCGCCATGAAGCAGCTTGTCCATGAAGCCACCACTGGTGAACCCACCAACGTCAACGTCTTTTACGTACTCGCTGAACTCATGGGTGCATCCCC